>VGYP01000081.1 GCA_016872955.1 Planctomycetota bacterium | reverse complement strand
CTGCCCCGCCACGCCCGCCAGACCGAGGAAGGCCACGGCCGCCGGCAGCGTGATCAGCCCGCCCAGGGTCACCTCGCAGAACTCGTTGGTCGCGCTGGCGGTGAGCCCGCTGAGCGCGAGGTCATCCCCGGGCCCCAGATAGCTGGCGTAGACCAGGATCACGCCAAAGCCCACCGACAGCGAGAAGAAGATCTGCCCGGCCGCGGCCAGCCAGAGATCGGGGTCGGCGAGTTGCTCAAGCACCCGCTTCCGCTCGACCCGAGCACCTGGCCGGCCGGCGGCGATCTCCTCCGCCCGCTCCTGCTGCCGCTGCGGATCGGGATCGATGACCTCGGCCAGCGTCGCGCCCTGCTCGTCGACGACGAGCGTCTTGCCCGGATTCCACATGTACCCCAGCCCGGTGGAGACGCTCCACTCCGGTTTGGCGGGATCGGGCGCGCCGAGGGTCAGCACCCGGACCAGCACGATGAACGACAGCACCACCAGCACCGGCATGCCGATCTCGCAGGCCTTCTGGATGCCCGCCGAGATGCCCCGGTAAATCAGTACGAGATTGATCCCGCAGACGATCGCCAGCCACGGCAGCAGGGCGTCGATGTCCATCCGCAACGCGGTGCCGTCGCCGGCACTGCCCACCAGGCCGCGGAAATAGGCCTGCGACTGCTCGATCGTGGTGAACCGCAGCGTGGGATCGAAGATCGCCCGCACGAAGCGGACCGTATAGCCGAGCGTCCAGGCCTCGATCACGACGTAGTACATGAAGATGACCAGGGGGATGATCACCCCCAGCACGCCGATGTACTTGCTGCCGCGCCAAGGCACCAGGCAGTGGAACACGCCGGCCGCCGAGTTGTAGCCCCGCTGGCCGGCGTACCGGCCCATCGTCCACTCCGCCCAGCCGATCGGCAGCCCGACGATCAGGAACGCGACCGCATAGGCGATCATGAAGGCACCGCCGCCAAACTGGGCGGCCTGGCCGGGAAAGCGGAGGAAGTTGCCCAGGCCCACGGCACTGCCGGCCACGGCCAGGATTACGCCCAGCCGCGACCCCCACGATTCCCGCGGTGCTGCGCCCATGGGGCCAGATACTACCTCGCCGCGGGCCGAGCGGCCACATCCATGGCCGCTCGGCTGGCGCGTCAGCCCGCCGGCGGCGGTTCGGCCCAGGCCGCGATGGGCGCGCAGCTGCAGAACAGGTTGCGGTCGCCGTGCACGTTGTCGACCCGGCCCACCGGCGGCCAATATTTCCTCCTCCGCAGGTCGGCCATCGGAAAGGCGGCCTGCTCCCGCGTGTAGGGCCGCCGCCAGTCGCTTGCCGTCACGCAGGCGGCCGTGTGGGGGGCTCGGACGAGCGGGTTGTCATCCCGCGGCCACTCCCCCGATTCGATGCGGCGAATCTCCTCGCGGATCGCGATCATCGCCTCGATGAACCGGTCCAGTTCCAGGAGGCTCTCGCTCTCCGTCGGCTCGACCATCAGCGTGCCGGCCACCGGGAAGCTGAGCGTGGGGGCGTGGAACCCGTAGTCGATCAACCGCTTCGCCACGTCCTCCGCCGTCACGCCGCTGGTCTCCTTGAGGGGCCGGAGGTCGAGGATGCACTCGTGGGCGAGGCGGCCGCCGGGGCCCGCGTAGAGCGTGGGATAGTGGTCGCGGAGGCGGACGCTGACGTAGTTTGCCGCCAAGATGGCCGCCGCGGTGGCATCGCGCAGGCCGACGGGCCCCATCATCCGGCAGTACATCCAGGAGATCGGTAGCACCGCCGCGTTGCCCAGCGGTGCCGCCGAAACCGCGCCCACCGCCCCCTGCGCCAGCCCGCCGGTGGCATGCGTCGGCAGGAACGGCACGAGGTCCGCGACCACGCAGACCGGGCCGACGCCAGGGCCGCCGCCGCCGTGCGGGATGCAGAAGGTCTTGTGCAGGTTCAGATGGCTGACGTCGCCGCCGAACTCGCCCGGGGCCGCCAGCCCTACCAGCGCGTTCATATTCGCGCCGTCCACGTAGACCCGGCCGCCGTGGTCGTGCACGATCCGGCAGAGCCGGCCGATCTCCCGCTCGAAGACCCCGTGTGTGCTGGGGTAGGTGATCATCACCGCGGCCAGGCGGTCGGCATGCGCGCGGCACTTGGCCTCCAGGTCGGCGAGGTCGACGTTGCCCTCGGCGTCACAGCCGACCACCACCACCACCATACCGACCATCTGGGCACTGGCAGGATTCGTGCCGTGCGCCGACGACGGAATCAGGCAGACGTCACGGTGCCCCTGGCCGCGGCCGCGTTGCCAGGCCCGGATCGCCAGCAGCCCGGCATACTCCCCCTGGCTGCCGGCATTGGGCTGGAGGCTGATGCCGGTGTACCCGGTGGCCTCGGCCAGCCAGGCCACCAACTGCCGCTCCAGGATCGCATACCCCTCCCGCTGGACGGCGGGGGCGAAGGGATGGATGGCGGCGAACTCGGGCCAGGTGACGGGGATCATCTCGCTGGTGGCGTTGAGCTTCATCGTGCAGCTGCCCAGCGGGATCATGCTGCGGTCGAGCGCGAGGTCGCGATCGGCGAGTTCCCGCAGATAGCGGAGCATCGCGGTCTCGCTGCGGTGGAGGTGGAAGACCGGGTGCTCCAGGAAGAGGCTCGTCCGTCGGAGTGCCTTCGGCAGCCGCGACCCGGCGGCCGCCTCGCAGGCGGCGAAGTCGGGCAGCACGCGGCCCGGGCCGGCGAACGCCTCCCAGACCGCCACGACGTCGGCGGGCTCGTGCGTCTCGTCGCAGGCCAACCCCAACGTGACATCGTCGAGGCGACGGAGATTCATGCCGTGCGCCTCGGCCCGCTCCAGGATCGCCCCCGCCCGCTCGCCGACGACCACGGCGAGCGTGTCGAAGCCGTGTGCATGCCGCGATGGCACACCCAGCCGCCGCAGCCCTTCGGCGAGCACGGCGGCGAGTCCGGCCACTCGCCGGGCGATCGCCGCGAGGCCGTCAGGGCCGTGGTAGACCGCATACATCGAGGCCACCACCGCCGGCAGCACCTGGGCCGTACAGATGTTGCTCGTCGCCTTCTCGCGGCGGATGTGCTGCTCACGGGTCTGCAGCGAGAGCCGGTAGGCCGGTCGGCCGGCGTCGTCCACGCTCACGCCGACGAGCCGGCCCGGCAGCGACCGCCTGAACTCGTCGCGGCAGGCCAGGAAGGCTGCGTGCGGTCCACCGCAGCCCATCGGCATGCCGAACCGCTGTGTCGAGCCGACCACGATGTCGGCGCCCCACTCCCCGGGCGGCGACAACAGCGTCAGGGCCAGTGGGTCGGCGGCGACGCAGAGCAGCGCCTGCCGGTCGTGCACCAGCACCCCGAGATCACGGCAGTCGGGCACGTCGCCGTCGGTGGCAGGATACTGGACGAGCACGCCGAAGCAGTCGCCGGCGGCGAGCCCGTCACGGACGTCCCCGATCACCAGTTCGATGCCCAGCGGTTCGGCACGGGTGGCGAGCACCTCGATCGTCTGCGGGTGGCAGCGACGGTCGACGAGAAACCGGCCGCTCTGACTCTTCGCGACCCGGCGGGCGAGCGTCATCGCCTCGGCGGCGGCCGTAGCCTCGTCGAGCATCGACGCGTTGGCGATCGGCATCGCCGTCAGATCGCAGACCATCGTCTGGAAGTTGACGAGCGCCTCCATCCGGCCTTGCGCGATCTCCGCCTGATAGGGCGTGTAGGCCGTGTACCACGCCGGGTTTTCGAGGACGTTACGGAGGATGACGGCCGGCGTCACCGTGCCGTGATAGCCCTGGCCGATGAAGCTCCGACAGACGCGGTTGCGGGCGGCGATCGCCCGCAACTCGGCCAGGGCGGTGGTCTCCGGAACCGGCGGCGGCAGGTCGAGCGGGCGGCAGCGGGCGATACCGGGGGGAACGATCTCGGCCACAAGCGACTCGAGCGACCCGGCGGCCACGGCCACGAGCATCGTCGCCTCGTCGGCGGCCGATAGCCCGATGTGCCGGCCTGGGAAGTCGGCCGGCGAACCGAGCGCGGAACCAGTCGCGGCCTCGTCGGGCATGGGATGGCCCTCCTGGAGATCCAGCCGGCGGCGGCTCGGACGGGAAGCGGGGGCGGTCGTGGCCTCGGACACGGCAGGGCTCCTTTCTCTGGGAAGACGGCAGGAGCCGTCACCCGGAACCCTGTTGTCCTGGAACCTGAGAGATTCGCCGTGGGCGGAAGCTCACGGGTTGCCCCTTCGGTGGGTGCGTCGCCGGTGGGGTCCGCACCACTCTCCAACAGATGGTGGTCGTCAGTACTTTTGCCTGAGCGTTCGGCCTTCGGCGGCCACCGGCGGCCCTGACGGGACGTCGGCGGCTCTCTCCTGACGCCATGAAGTCTAGTAGCCGGCCGAAAAACCGACAATCCTCCGGCCGCCGCCGGCTCACTCTTTCTCGAGTTGCCGACGTGCCTCCTCGATCTGCCGTTGCTTGGCGGCATCGACCGTGGGCCATGCGAGGCCCAGCCGCCGGATCGTGCCGGCCAGCACGGTGGCCACCGCCGCCCGGCTGACCCACTTCCGGTCGGCGGGAATCACGTACCACGGGGCATGCTCGGTGCTCGTGGCGGCGATCGCGTCCTCGTAGGCTTCCATGTAGGCGTCCCAGTGCCGCCGCTCCGCCACGTCGGAGATGGAGAACTTCCAGTGCTTCTCCGGCTCGTCGATGCGGGCCAGAAATCGCTTCCGTTGCTCGTCGCGGGAGATGTTCAGGAAGATCTTCACGATCGCCGTGCCGTTGCGGGCGAGGTGACGCTCGAACGCATTGATGTCGTCGAATCGCTCGCGCCAGGTGCGGCCGCGCGGCTCCACTCCGGGAATCCGCTGGGCCTCCAGGAGCGAGTCGTGCACCCGCACGATCAGCACCTCCTCGTCGTAGGAGCGGTTGAAGATCCCGATCCGGCCCCGCTCGGGCAACCGCTTCATGCACCGCCAAAGGAAGGTGTGGTCGAGTTCCTCGGTCGACGGTTGCTTGAAGCTCGTCACCTCCACACCCTGCGGGTTGACGCCGCTCATCACGTGCTTGATCGCACCATCCTTGCAGGCCGCGTCCATGGCCTGAAAGATGACCAGCACGCTCCAGGAGTCGGCCGCGTGGAGGAGTTCCTGCGTCGCCGCGAGATCCGCACGGCTCTCGTCGAGGATCGCGCGGGCCTGCTCCTTCCGCATGCGTTCCGGCAGATGCTCGTCGCCAGCCCAGGCCGGATTATGGTCGACCAGGCGAAAGTTCTTGCCAGGCTTGACCCGGAAGAGCTTCTCGACGGCGGTGAAGTCGATCGACATGGCGGTGACTCCGATCCTCAGGTTGCCCGCCCCGGCCCCCGGAGTCCAGCCCCGGCCGCGGGGCCCGTGGCCTCATTCGAAGTGGCAGCGGGCGATCCGATCCACGAAGGGCAAGGCGGCCAACTCGAGCAGGGTGGCCCGGTGCCGCGGCCCGTGCGTCGAGCCGATGCACAGACAAACGCCCGGTCCGGCGGCCACGCGGCCGCGCGGGCCGGCCGCGATCTCGATACCGGCGTCGATCGCCAGCACCGCCGCCCGTGTGTCCGGCGTGTCGGGGATCCGAAACTCGTAGCTGATCGCCACCTTGCCGTCCGCCGGTCCGACCAGCCCAGCCGCGTCGAGTAGGGCGAGGTCGAACTCGATCTTCCGCGCCACGTGGTGGCCGCCGGCCGAGGCCGCCGCCAGTGAACCGGCCCACCAGCGGACGTCGAAGCGAGCATGCCCGGTGAGCGTCTGCACGAGGGCGAAGCTGAGCAGAACGGCCGTCGCCACGCTTGCCGCCGTCACCAGCCGCGTCCGCGTGCGGAGCGTGAGGCCCGCCCGCGCGGCGGCCCAGGCGATCGCGGGCAGCCACTGGATGGCATGGAGCGCCGCCCCGTGCGGAAATTTGGGCACGCCCGCGGCCCCATACCGCTCCGGCTCGAGTCCGGCCGCCATCCGGAGATCCCCGACGACGCTGACCCATACGCCCAGCCCGCACGAGACCACCAGGAACATCATGCCCGCGCGGGCCGCCACGAGCCTGTCGGCCGCCAGGTGGACCGGGCTCCCCATCAGCCTTACGGTGAGGTCGAGGATCACCAGCGACACGGCGACGATCAACACGCCCATCGCGTCGTACAGCAAGGAATCCAATGGCGTCGAACGATTGAAGTGACTGGCCACGCCCCGCCAGCACTGGACGTCGATCAGCAGCACCTCGACGAACAGGGTCCAGGCGGTGGCCGCGGCCAACCGGCGGTCCCCGCGGCGGACGGGCAGCGCCGACCACACCCACGCCAACGACAGTGCCGTCAGCCCACCCGAGATGCCGAACAGGATCGGCTTCCGCCAGGCGAGCGGCCCCTCCCACGGACCCCCGCGGACCAGCCAGACGCCGCTGTGCACGACCCCGCTGGCCACGAGCACGAGTCCGAGTCGCACGAGCCAGGTCGCCCGCGGATCACGGTGCCAGGGGGTCGTCGGAGTTCGAGTGTCGTCCATGCCCGGATCGTAGCAGGAGCGTCCGTCGGCGGACGCCCGCCGACGGCGATGGGGGCGACGGTAGAGTGTCGTGGCATGATCCGCATGCCCTTCGCGTTCTGTCCCGCCTGCGCGGCCGAGTATGACGACCCGGGCAGCCGCCGCTTCCACGCGCAGTCGATCGCCTATCCGCAGTGCGGTCCGACGGCGTGGTTCGTGGACTTCGGTGGCAGCGCGACCCGGCCGCCACAGGCGGCTGGGTCGCGGACGGGGCGGTCGCTCGGCTTCGCGACCGGAAGCGGCGGTCCCGCAAGCCGTTGGCCGTGATGGTGGCTGACCTCGCCGCCGGCCGGCGGATCACGGTCGTCGACGACGTCGAGGCACGACTGCTCGTGGGGCCGCAGCGACCGATCGTGCTGGTCCGCGGCCGTCCCGACGCGGGCCTGGCCTCCGGCGTCGCCCCCGGGACCGATCGCCTCGGCGTGATGTTGCCCTCGGCTCCGCTCCAGCACCTGCTCTGCGCCGGCCTGCCACCGCTGGTGATGACCTCCGGCAACCTCGCGGAGGAGCCGATCGCGATTGACCTGCCCCCCTTCAACATCACCACTGTCAGAGCGTGAATCTCTGGGGGGTGTAACCGAAGGGAGGGCAATAGATACCGCGAGGAAAGAGGTTCACGGCGGAGCAGATCATCGGGAAGCTTCGCGACGCCGTGGTCGAGTTGGCCCGAGGCAAGACCGTGCCGGAGGGGTGCGGAAGCATGGTGTGACCGACAGCCGTATGCCCTCTGGCAGCAGGAGTACGGCGAGCTGCGGACGGACCAAGCCAAGCGGCTGAAGGATCCCGAGAAGGAGAACGCCTGGCGATGCGGCGCCAGACGATCGAGCATGTGCGTGACACGCTCGGCCGCGATCTGGTGACCGAACGTGGGGCATGCCGGGTGCTAGGGCAGGCCAGGAACACACAGCGTCGGAAGGCGTGCGTTGCCGATGACGAGCCGCAGCTCGTGGAGCGGATCGTGTGGATCGCCACAGAGTACGGCCGTTACGACGACCGGAGGATTACCGCACTCCTGCGAGCCGAAGGCTGGTGGATGAACCACACGCGGCCGACGCACCGGAACCACGTCTGGAGCCACGACTTCGTGATGGACCCAACGGCAGACGGCCGGGCGTTCCGGATGCTGACGATCGTGGACGAGTACACGCGGGAATACCTGGCGATCGACGTGTCGAGGAAGCTGACGAGCGAGGACGTTCTGGAGCGGCTGAGTGACCTGTTCACGCGCAAGGGCGTGCCTGACCACATCCGCAGCGACAACGGCTCGGCGTTCACCGCCAAGCGGGTGCGGGAGTGGCTTGGGCGGATCGGGGTGAAGATGCTCTCCATTGAGCCGGGATCGCCCTGGGAGAACGGCTACGTCGAGAGCTTCAACGGGAAGCTACGAGACGAGCTCCTGGCCCGCGAGGTGTTCGATTCCCTGCTGGAGGCCAAGGTGCTGATCGAGCGTTGGCGGAAGGCCTCCAACACCGTGCGGCCGCACAACTCACTGGGGTACCGGCCCCGGGCCCCGGAGTCGCGCCGCCCCTGTCCGCTCGGTTCGGCTATGCCTCAGCATGCAGACAGGGGTGATCCCTTGGCGGGGCTACCCTGGTTCCAGCGGTGGCGGCAGGTCAATTCCCTCACCCCTGGTGAGCCTGGATTCATCTATCTGAACGCATTCGAGGTCACGAAAGGCACTCGCTTATCGGCTCAGGGGCTTGCAGAGGAATCAAAGACGTGAATGACGTGGTCGACCGAGCCGACGGAGCGATTCGGTGCCACGTCGGGATTCGTGATCTACGAAGGTGATTGGGGCAACCCCTATGCTGCCTGATTCGAGGTCTGGTTCAGCCCCGACGCGGGCCAGCATGCACGCAAACTCACCGAACGGGTTTTTGGGGTCGAAGGCTGGCAACGATAGGAATCATCGGACCGAACACCATGCAACGCGTTGCCACGGCGACTGATTGACCGTCCACCGCCAGGTCAACGCCGACGTTCGGCGACAGAGGCGAGGAGCGTCGCATGAGGTGGGGGCTGGCTGGTGGCGGTAGCAGCCGCGCTGGTCAACGGCACCGCACCACCTCGCCTGGCGTTGATGGACGTACTCCTGGGGTGATGTGCTCCAGTGCACCGGTCCTGGGCTGCCGCCTGCGCGCCGGGACGACTTTGACGTGGATGCTTCGAGCATCGCACCCGGGCGAACGCGACCGCTGATCCGTCGATGCCGCCTTGAAGCTCACCGCCGCACGAGCCGCCAGGCACGATGCGGCCGACGGTCACGAAAATCCTCGGGAATCGTGCGGGTGGTAATCTCGCGAATCAGATAATGCTCCTGCAAATGATCGGTCGCCAGATGGAAGCGACGGAAGTTCGTCGAGAAGTAGACGACGCCGCCGGGAACGACATTGACGGCCACCAACGCTAGTAATTCGGCATGATGCCGCTCGACGTCCCACGGGGTCTCACTTTTTGCCGACCTTGAAAAGGTGGGCGGGTCGGCGATTACGAGATCGAACGGGGGCTCACTCCGGCGGGACCGGTGGGTCAAAAAGGCCCGCGCCTCGTCCCGTACCGTGCGATGGCGGTCGGCATCGGTGAAACGATTGCGGGCCAAGTTGGCACGTGTCCAGTCGAGGTAGGTGTTCGAGAGGTCGACGCTCACCGTCTCCTCCGCCCCTCCTGCGGCGGCATACGCGGAGAAGGCACCCGTGTACGAGAACAGGTTGAGCACCCGCTTGCCCGCGGCCTCGGCCCGAACCAGTGAGCGTGTCGTTCGGTGGTCGAGGAACAGTCCCGTATCGAGGTAGTCGGAGAGGTTCACCTCGAACACCAGACCGCCTTCACGCACCTCGATTACGGCAGATCGCTCACCGACCTTCTCGTACTGTGTGCCGCCCCGCTGCCGCCGCCGCGATTTTAAAAACGACCGCCCCGGCGGCACGCCCAACTCCGCCGCCGCCGCATCGACCATCCGGTCAAGCCAGACCTCGTGCTCAATTTCCGTCCGCTCGTGAGGCCGGTCGTATTCGGCAAGGTGCAGCCAGCCGGCATACCAGTCGATGGCGAGCGGAATCTCGGGGATATCCCGGTCGTACACCCGAAATGCGTCGATCTCCTGACGCCGTACCCACTTCGTCAGATGCTTGAATCGCTTGGCCAGCCGACGTCGAAAGTCGCCGATCTGATCGGCCGTCGTCCGGCGGCCGGCCGCGGAAGTTCGTCGCTCGCCGGCCACCTCGTCGATCGCGTCGGCCAACCGCGTAGGCTGTGCCATCCCCGCACTCGGCACCGGTGCCACGATGACCTCCCGGCGGCGAATCTCGAATGCTAGGAGCCGGCAGGCGATCGGCCCGTTCATCAGGGACACGCGGGTGCTCGGCCGCAGGCCGATCCGCGTGGCCATCGGCGTGTCGGCCACCAGGATCGCGGCCCTCCAACCACCGCAGCGGGCCACGAGCCAATCGCCGAGCCGGCGGGCCAGGGCCGCCGCACGCGGCAAGGGCAGCCGTGCACCGTAGGGTGGGTTGGTGACGATCAGACCGGCGGCAGCCGGCGGGACCACGTCCTCGAAGTGTTGTTGAGCCACGGTGACCGCGGACGCGACGCCCGCCGCCTCGGAACATGCCCTGGCGGCCGCCACGGCCGGTGGGTCGAGATCACTTGCCATGAAGCCACCTGCCGGTGGCGCGATTCGCGCTTCGAGATCGGCGACCAGTCTGGCGGCGAGCGACCTGTCGCAGTCGCGAAAGCGAAAGAAGCCGTGCCCTTGCCGCCGCGCACGCCACAGGCCCGGAGCCATCCCCGCTGCGATCGTCGCCGCTTCGATGACAAGCGTACCGGAGCCACACATCGGGTCGAGGACCGTCTCACGGTTGGTGCGCTCCGCCCCCGCGGCATCGGGCCGCCACCAACCGGCAAGCGCGAGGATGCCGGCCGCCAAGACCTCCGAGAGCGGCGCGGCCACGTCAACCATCCGCCAGCCGCGCTGATGCAGTGACCGGCCGGCCGCATCCCGATAGATGGTCGCGACGTTTCCGACCAGGTGCAGCGCGAGTCGAAGCGTCGCTCCTCGCAGGCTGACCCCCGGCCGCTTGCCAGCCGGCGTCCGCAACTGATCCACGACCGCATCTTTGACGACCTGGGCGGCGTAGAGCGAGTGCGTCAGGAAGGAGTCGTGGATCACGGCATCGACGCGGAGCGTGTCGGAAACCTTCAGCTGCTCGGTCCAGTCGATCCCCTGCAGGGCCGCATGCAACGACTCGGGCGAGTCGACACGGAAGCGGCCAAGCGGCTCGAGCACTCGGATCGCCGTACGGCACTCG
>VGYP01000080.1 GCA_016872955.1 Planctomycetota bacterium | reverse complement strand
CGGGCTTGCTGATGCTGCCGTCGCCGTCGAGATCCCACTCGCGGATCAGTTCCTCTCGGGTCATGCCGACCCGCGGCCTGGGGACGTCGGGCATCAGGCCGCCGGCGTGGCCGGGCGGCGGATCGGCGGCCTGCGGACTGGTCGTCGCCAGCCACGAGGCAGCCAGGATGGCCACGCGGACGAGGTGGTGCGTGCGGACGGCTGGCATGGGATGCATGGTGTGGGTGGTGGAGGGTCGTCCGAGTCGAGGCGCGGCCGGCCAGGCGGTCGCCCCGTCGACCCGTCCAGATTCTACCGCCCGTGTCGACGACGAACTATGCGTCGCGGTCGGGGCCAGCGGACGTGCCGGTCGCCAGCGCCGCCGAGATGCGGGTGGCGGCCGCGGCGGGCCCGCCCTGCGCGAGTTCCCGGGCGGCGACGTGGCAGTGGACCAGGCGGCCCTCGGCCTCGGTGGCCGGCGGATCGACCTCCCGGCAGACGGCCTCCGCGAGCGGGCAGCGGGGATGGAACCGGCAGCCCCGCGGCGGATGCGCCGGGCTGGGCACGTCTCCTGGCAGCACGATCCGGCCGCGGCGGCGATCCGCGTCGACGCTGGGAACGGCTGAGAACAGCGCGTGCGTGTAGGGATGCAGCGGAGCCGCGTAGAGTTCGGCCGCTGCCGCCCGTTCGACGAACCGGCCGAGATACATGACGGCCACGTCGTCGGCGAGGTACTCCACCACCGACAGGTCGTGGGAAATGAAGAGATAGGTGAGTCCCAGATCGCGGCGGAGCTCCGCCAGCAGATTCACCACCTGTGCCTGGATCGAGACGTCGAGGGCCGAGATCGGCTCGTCGAGCACGAGGAACTCGGGTTCGAGCACGAGGGCCCGGGCGATCGCGATCCGCTGCCGCTGGCCACCGGAGAACTCGTGCGGGTAGCGGCTCAAGGCCGCCGCGGGCATGCCGGTGCGTTCGAGCGCAGTGGTCATCCGCCGCAGCCGCGCGGGGGCGTCGCCGAGGCGATGGATGATCAGCCCCTCCTCGAGCAGCGCTCGCACCGTCATCCGGGGGTTGAGCGAGCCATAGGGATCCTGGAAGACGATCTGCATCTGGCGGCGGAGCGGCCGCAGCGCCGACGGCGGCGTGGCCCGCACGTCGTGGCCGGCGAACGTCACGCTGCCGGCCGTCGGCTCGACGAGCCTGAGGATGCTGCGGCCCACGGTGGTCTTGCCGCAGCCACTCTCGCCGACGAGCCCGAGCGTGCGGCCCTTGGCGATCTGGAAGGAGACGCCGTCGACCGCCCGCACCGCTCCCACGGTCCGCCGCAGCAGTCCGCGCCGGAAGGGGAAGTGGGTCTCCAGGCCGCTCACGGCGAGCAGCGGTGCGGCGGACGCGGGGGTCACGAGGTCGCCTCCGGCCGCGGCATGAGCTGTCCGGCTTCATGGCAGCGGACCGCGTGCCTCGGCGCGAGGTCCCTCAGCGCCGGCGGTTCGGCGGTGCAGCGGGGCTCGCGGCGGTAGCGGCAGCGGGGATGGAAGCGGCAGCCGCCGGGAAAGTCCTGCGGCTGCGGCACCATGCCCGGGATCGCGGCCAGCGGCTCCCGCGAGCCGGCGCGGTGTTCCACGCGGGCGGCGAGCAGGCCGATCGTGTAGGGATGCAGCGGCCGGGCAAAGAGCTCTTGTGCCGGCGTCCGCTCCACGATCCGGCCGGCATACATCACGGCCACCTGGTCGCAGGTCTCGGCCACCACGCCGAGGTCGTGCGTGATCAACAGGATCGCCATGCCCAGGCGGCGGCGGAGGTCGCCGAGCAGGTCCAGGATCTGGGCCTGGATCGTGACGTCGAGCGCGGTCGTGGGCTCATCGGCGATCAAGAGTTCCGGCTCGCAGGCCAGGGCCATCGCGATCATGGCCCGCTGTCGCATGCCGCCGGAGAGCTGGTGGGGATACTCGTCGATCCGCCGCTCGGGGTCGGCGATCTTCACCAGTCGCAGCAGTTCCAGGGCCCGTCCGCGGGCCGTCCGCCGGTCCGCCTGCCGGTGCAGCCTCACGGCCTCGGCCACCTGCTCGCCGATCGTGAACACGGGATTGAGGCTCGTCATCGGCTCCTGGAAGATCATGCCCACGCGGCCGCCGCGGACCTGCCGCAGCCGGCGTTCGGGCAGGCCGACCAGGTCGACCGGCCGTCCCTCGACCTCGAGCAGGATCCGGCCCCGCTCCACGCGGCCCGGCGCGGCGACCAGCCCCAGCACGCTCATCGCCGTCACGCTCTTGCCGCAGCCGCTCTCCCCGACGAGGCCCAGCATGGTGCCCCGCTCGATCTCAAGTGACACGCCGTCGACCGCCGGCACGCGGCCGTGCGGCGTGTGGAACACGGTCACGAGGTCCTCGATCGCCAACAGCGCCATCTATTTCCGCGCCTCCCGCAGCCGGGGGTCGGTCGCCTTCTGCAGCCCCTCGCCCACCAGGTTGAAGGCCAGGACGGTCAGGAAGATCGCGGTGCCCGGGAAGGCCACCAGCCACCACATCCGGAGGTTGGAGCGGGCGTCGTTGAGCAGCGAGCCCCAACTGGCCGCCGGGGGCGGCTGGCCGAAGCCGAGGAACGAGAGGCCGCTCTCGGTGAGGATCGCCGCGGCGATCCCGAACGTGATCGGCACCATCACCGGGGCCAGGGCGTTGGGCAGGATGTGACGGAGGATGATCCGTCCGGGGCCGGCGCCGACCGCGCCGGCCGCCGCCACGAACTCCGCCGACTTCAGCCGCAGGAATTCCGCCCGCATCAGCCGCGAGATGCCCGTCCAGCCGGTGAGGCCGAGCACCGCCATCATCTTCCAGATCGTCGGCTTCTCGACGATCGCCAGCAGGGCGAGGATCAGCACCAGGGTCGGCACGCACATCACGACCTCGGTCGTGCGGCTCACGACCGCGTCGACCCAGCCCCCGAAGTAGCCGGCCAGCGCGCCGACGGCGATTCCAATCGAGGCCGCGATGCCCATCGAGACGAAGCCCACGAGCAGGGCCACGAGCGTGCCGTGCACCATCTTCGCGAACACGTCCACGCCGCTCTGGTTGGTGCCGAACAGGTTGCGCCGACTGGGGCGGCCGGCGTCGCGGGCGGGATTGGCAGGCCGGCCGGGCCATTCGTCGGCGCGGACGGCCCGGTAGGGATCCTGGAAGACAAGCGGCCAGACGGCCCAGCTGGCCGGATCCTTCTCGGCGAGGTTCCGCGGATACTCACCGCGAAACTTGTCGGTCGCGAAGATCACCGGCTCCCAGTCGCGGTGGTAGTAAGCGAGGCAGGGAGCGTAGAGCCGCCCCTTGTAGCGGCAGATCACCGGCTTGGTGCCGGCGATCGCCGGGGCCAGGATCGCGACCGCCGCCAGGAAGCCGACGAACGCCAACGCCGTCATCGCCAGGGGCATCCGCCGGAAGCGGTGCCAGGCCTCGGCCCAGAAGCCGGCGGCCGGCCGGGCAACGCCGACGGGTTCGGCCTGTGGCGGTCGCTCCATCACTCCACGCTCACCCGCGGATCGACCCACGCATAGAGGATGTCGGCCAGCAGCTGGCCCGCCAGGGTCAGCACGCTGAACATGAGCGTCAGCCCCATGATCGTGGGATAGTCGCGCTCCCGGAGGCTCTCAAAGAATAGTCTCCCCATGCCGGGCCAGGTGAAGATCTGCTCGATGATCACCGACCCGCCCAACAGCGCCGGCAGCGAGAGCCCCAGCAGCGTCACCAACGGGATCAGCGTATTGCGGAAGGCGTGGTGGACGAGCACCCGCAGCGGCCCACAGCCCTTGGCGCGGGCGGTGCGGATGTAGTCCTGCCGCAGCACCTCCTGCAGGTTCGTGTTGATGAACCGGGAGTACCAGGCCAGGCTGACGTAGGTCAGGCAGAACAGCGGCAGGATCGCGTGCCTGGCCACGTCGCCGAGCCAGGCGGCCGTGGTGGCGTGGGCGCGTCCGCTGGTCATGCCGAAGAGCGGCAGCTCCCAGGGCGTGCCTTCCGCCCAGATCGAGAAGGTCACCTGCAGGGCCAGCGCCGCCACGAAGGTGGGCACCGAATAGAGCATGTAGAGCACCAGGCCGATGGCCCGCTCGTCGGGACGGCCGCTGCGGGCGGCGGCGTAGAGGCCCAGCGGGATCGACAGCAGCCAGGTCAGCAGCAGGCTGCCCGCCGAGAGGGCGAGCGTCGGGCCGACCCGCTCGCCGATCAACTGGGCGACCGGCGCCTTGCGGGAGATGCTCCGGCCGAGGTCGCCGCGGGCCACGTTGCCCAGCCACACGAAGTAGGCCTGGTGCCAGGGCTTGTCGAGGCCGTAGGCGGCCTTCATCCGCTCGAGGTCGGCGGGATTGAGCCGCCGGCTGGGGTCGGTCTGCGACACGACCACCGTCAGCGGCGTGCCGGGGATCGCGCGGATCAGGCCGTAGATCAGAAACGAGATCGACACGAGCGTCACCAGCCCCAGCGCGAGCCGACGCACGAGGTGGCGGATCATGGCGCCGGCTTCCAGAGGCTGCCGAAGCCGGGCGAGTAGTGGAACGGGCCCCGCGGGCTGAACACGTAGCCGCGCAGCTCCTTCGAGAAGCCGTGGAAGCTGTTCCGCCAGTAGAGCCAGGTGTAGGGCTGGTCCTCCCAGAGCAGCTCCTGGATGCGGGCGTACTTCTCCGCCCGCTTGGCGCGGTCCACCTCCGTACGGCCTTCGGCGAACAGACGGTCGACCTCGGGACTCGAGTAGCTGCCGAAGTTGCGGCCCTCGCCGGTGGCCCAGATATTGGAGGCGGTATCGGGGTCGGCGCCGGCGCCCCAGCCGCCGAACGACGCGTCGAACTTCTTCTCGAGCATCAGCTGCTGCAGCACCGTGAACTCCGTCGGCTTGACGTTCACGCGGACACCGATCCGCTCGAGGCTCTGCTGCAGGAGCGTGCAGATCTCCTGGGCCATCGGCTGCTGGTTGCAGAGGATCGTGAACTCGAAAGGCACGCTCTGTCCGCCGATCTCCCGGTCCCGCAGGCCGTCGTTGTCGTGATCGAGCCAGCCGGCCTCGTCGAGCAAGGCCTCGGCGCGGTCGAGGTCCTGGCGGTAGGGATCGAGCGGCTTCTTGGTCGCCATCCAGGCGGTCGGGTGGAAGACGCCCGTGCAGGGCGTGTAGAGGCCGTGGCAGATGGTGCCGAGCATCCGCTCGTGGTCGAAGGCGTGGCTCACGGCCCGCCGTACCCGGCGGTCGGAGAAGAAGGGGCTCTTGGTGTTCCAGGCGAAGTGGTACGAGACCCACTCGGGCGCCGTAGCCTTTGTGTTCTTCTCGTAGAAGCCGTCGTCGATGGTCTGCGTCGTCCACTGCTCGGGCGTGAGGATCATCTCGTCGAGATCACCCTTCTTGAGGGCCAACAGCGCGGTGTTGGGATCCTCCAGGATCCGGAAGCGGACCTCCTTGAAGAAGGGGACGTCGCGGACGCGCTTGCCCTTGACGGTGTGCCAGGTGTCGCGGGCCCGCAGCACGATCTCCTGCCCGCGGGAACGCTGCACGATCTCGTAGGGGCCGCCGCAGACCGGCTTGGCCTCCAGGTCGACGTGCCGCTTGCTGTCCTTCAGCGTTGGGTCGTCCTCCCAGGTGTCGGCGTAGACGTGCCGGGGGATGACCGGGAAGTTGATATTCCAGACGTTGGTGGCCAGCGGCTCCTGGTGGAAGTAGACGAGGGTGCGGTCGTCGTAGGCGTGGACGCCGCGGAGCTGGTCGGTGCCGCTCCTCACGGCGGGCACCGGCACCCGCTCGTCCATGATCACGCGATAGCTGAAGGCCACGTCGTGGGCCGTGATCGGGCGGCCGTCGCTCCAGACGAGGTCGTCGCGGAGCACGACCTTGTCGAGGATGCCGTCGACGCTGGTCTGCCAACGGGCGACGGTCTCGGCGGCCGCGAAGGGCTCGAGATGCCGGTCGAAGGAGAACAGGCCGAAGCCGGTCAGCCCAAGCACGTCCTGCTCGGCCGCGGAGCTTGAGAGCAGCGGGTTGGTGCTGTTGAGGTCGGCCGGCAGGTGCCGGTCGACGCGGGCGGCCAGGTCCGCCTGGCCGGCGGCGGGAAGCCGGCCGAGCGCGGAGAGGATTCGGGCGTTGTGATCGACCGAATCATTCCGGAGGGCGAGCGCCTCGGCGACCGTGGCAAGGGGGGGCTGCTTGTCGAGCTCGGCCGCCAAGTCGGGCAGCGCGTCGCGGACGGGTCGGTCGATCCATTTGGTGTCGCCATCGATGGCCTCGAGCGGCGGCGGCGCGAAGGGTGCCTGGGCGGCGGCCCGCGGCGGCGGTGCCGGTTCGCTGAGCGGCTTGGTCGCCGGGTCGGCCGGGGCCTCCGGGGTCGGAGGCGTAAGCACCGGCTCGGGCTTCGGCGGCGGCTCGGCCCGCCGGCCACCGCAGCCGGCCAGTGTGACTGCCACGGTCGCCGCGACGAGCGGGACGCGGAGGAGCCGGACGAGGTTCTGCCCGGTGCGGCTGGAGAATGGCATGCCGATCTCCCACGGTGTTCTGCCGGGAAGATCGCGATGCTACGGCGGCACGCGCGGCCCGGTCAACCGCTCGGCGGCGGCCTCCCCGCGGGCGGTCAGCCGGGAAAGCGGTGGCCGAGCTTCTCCCGCTTCGTCGCCAGGTACTTTTCGTTGTGCTCGTTCACCGGCGGCAGGATCGGCACCTGGTCGACCACCTCGAGGTCGAAGCCGCCGTAGATGAAGGCGTCGGTCTTCTTGGGGTTGTTGGTCAGCAGGCGGACCTTGCGGAGGCCGAGGTCCTTGAGCAGCTGGATGCCGACCCCGTAGTCGCGGGCGTCGGCCTTGTAGCCGAGCGCCAGATTCGCCTCCACGGTGTCGAGCCCCTGGTCCTGGAGCGCGTAGGCGCGGATCTTCTCGACCAGCCCGATGCCGCGGCCCTCCTGCGGCAGATAGACGAGCACCCCGGTGCCCTCGCGGCCGATCATGTCGAGCGCCATGTGCAGCTGGTCGCCGCAGTCGCACCGCAGGCTGTCGAGCAGGTCGCCGGTGAAGCAGGAGGAGTGCAGCCGCACCAGCGGTGCCGCCACATTGGTCGGGTCGCCTAGCACCAGCACGATCGGCTGCTGGCTCTCGAACTTCACTCCGTAGGCGATGATGCGGAACCGTCCATGTCTCGTGGGCAGTTCGGCCTCCGCGATCCGCTCCACGAGTTTCTCGCTGGCCCGCCGATGGCGGATCAGCTCCTCGATCGAGATGATCTCGAGCCCGTGCTCCGCGGCCAGGGCGAAGAGCCAGTTGCGATCGGCGCGGTTGCCCTGTTCGTCGAGGATCTCGCAGAGCACGCCGGCCGGAGTCCGGCCCGCGAGTCGCGCGAGGTCGACGGCGGCTTCGGTGTGGCCGGCCCGCCTGAGCACACCCCCCTCCTTGGCCACGAGCGGGAAGAGGTGGCCGGGGCGGACGAAGTCGGCCGGCCGACTCTCGGGATCGAGGATCGCGGCGATCGTCGCCGCTCGCTCCGCCGCGGTGATGCCGGTGCGGGCCGAGCGATGGTCGACCGGCACCGTGAAGGCCGTGCCCAACGGCGTGGAGTTGGCCTGGCACATGGGGGGCAGTTCGAGCCGGCGGGCGACGTCCGGCAGGATCGAGAGGCAGACCTGGCCGCGGCCGCGGCTGATCATGAAGTTGACCATCGTCGACAAGGCCAAATCCGCGGCACAGACGAAGTCGCCCTCGTTCTCGCGGTCCTCCGCATCGACCACGATCACGCACTCGCCCCGGCCGATGGCGGCGACGGCGGCTTCGATCGAGGAGAAACGGGCGGGCATCGGGGGGTGGGCGGGGACGCGAGTCGGCGGGGACGTGCATGCGCGCCGGTCCCTCCAAGTATAGGATGGCATCCGCCGGGTGGAGCTGCCGGCCGGGACGGGGTTTTCGAGGCCGCCCATGCTCGACCGCGAGGAATACATCGAACAGGCCTACCTTTTCCGGTCGTTTGGGGAACGGCTCGTCTCCGGCGTGGCCGCCCAAGAGGCCTTGGAGGCGATCGGCCAGGAGGTGCTGGCCACCTCGAAGCTGCCCCTGGCGATCGGTTACCTCGTGGGCGAGCTCAAGCTCGTCGGCACGCTGTCGACGGCGCTGGTCCGGCTGGCCCACTACTTTACGGCCTTCCAGACGTTCGTGGTGGCGGCGGCCGAGGAGGAAGGGGGCCGCTTCGACATCCGCACGGCGCTGGCGATGCTCGAGCGGGAGGCGTCGTACCGCGCCGAGGACGCGTCGCCGCAGGGGCTGTTCTTCTACCGCTTCGAGTGCCTCTCACGGAACCGGCTCGACTACGCCCACGGCCTCGACGCGGTGGCGGCCGACGACATCTTCGACGCCGACTGGCGGGAGTGGATCGGGACGGTGGGACGCCAGGTCGGCCTCGTCGACCTGGCTGATCTCGTGTTCGTGCGGAGTCCCGAGTATTGGCGGCTCGAGAAGCGGGATGCGGCGCTGGCGGGGAAGCCCGAGCCCGAGCCCGGCCGGCCGATCCTGTTCGGTGCCAAGGAGGGGCGGATCGCCCGCGCCAATCGCGGCAAGGACCCGCTCTTCTTCTTCGCCGCCCTGCAGCGGCAACTCGGCTATCCGGCGGTGCCCCGCATCAAGCCCGCGAGCCCCTCCCAGGAATCGCCGGCCCTGCTCGCCCGGCGGCTCGAGCGGCTGGAGATGCGGGTCAAGTTGCTCGAAGAGGAGGGACGCGGTGGCATCGACCTCTCCCGCTTCGATCCCAAGAACTTTTCCGGCGGGCGGGGAGAGTGATGTCGGCGGCAGCGATGGCTCGTTCGCGGGCGGCGGCGATCGTGGAGGCGGCGATCGCGGCGGTGCAGCCGGAGCGGCTCGTGGCCCGGCGGCTGACGACCGTGGCGGGCGAGTTGCGCCGTGACGGCGTTCCGTTCGAGCCGCCGCTGTCGCTCGCCGGCCGCGGCACGGTCACCGTCGTGGGCGGTGGCAAGGCGGCGGCCGGCATGGCCGCGGGCCTGCTCGCCGCGTTGGCAAACGACGTGGCCGCCGAGCGGTTCCACGGACTCGTCAGCGTACCGCAGGGGAGCGGCCGTCGTCTCGGCGGCGTGGAGGTGCGCGAGACGCGGCCGGTGGCGTTGAATCTCCCCACGCCCGAGTCGGTCCGTGCCACGCGCGACATGCTCTCGCTACTGGCGTCCCTGCGACCGTCCGATCTGGCCTGCGCGGTCGTCAGCGGCGGTGGGTCGGCGCTGCTGGCCGCCCCGCGGGACGGGGTGCCGCTCGAGGAGAAGGTGGCGGTGACGAGATTCCTCGCGGCGGCGGGAGCCGGGATCCGGGAACTCAACACCGTCCGCCGCGCGGCGAGCGACGTGAAGGGAGGCGGCCTCGCCAGGGCCTGTGGGGCCGGTCGGCTGATCGTGCTCGTGCTCGCCGACGTGGTCGGCGACCCGCTCGATGCGATCGCGTCGGGTCCGTGCCTGCCGGTGCCGGACGATGCCGCCGAGGCGATCGCCCTGCTCGAGCGAAGTGGGGCGGTCGCGGCGGGCGTGGCCCCGCGACTGGCGGCGACGCTTCGGCAGGACATCGGTCGGCGGGATCCGGGCTGCACGGTCTCCGCGGCCGCGACGGGACGCTGGATCACGCCCCGCGGCTGTCGGGTCGAACATGTCGTGCTCGGCACGAATGCCACCGCGGTGGACGCGGCGGCGGCCGCCGCCCGGCAACTCGGCTACGCGGTCGACGTGCGGCACGCGGCCGTGGCGGCGGAGGATGCGGCCGCGGTCGGCCGCCGGCTGGCCCGCGAGGGGCTCGCGCTGGCGGCGTCGGCCGCCGTGCCGCGGGCCATCGTGGAAGGAGGCGAGGCGGTCGTGCGGTTGCCCGCCGGGCATGGCCTGGGCGGTCGCAACCAGCAGACGGTGGCGGCCGCCTTGGCCGAGGCCGCCGCCGGCGGCTGGCCGGCGGGACTCGTGGTGGCGAGCGTCGGCACCGACGGCGAGGACGGGCCAACCGCCGCGGCGGGCGGCATCGCCGATGCGGAGGTGGCGGCGCGGATCGGGTCGCTGGGGCTTGATGTCGCCGCCGCCGTCGCCCGCTGCGACGCGCATCCGCTGCTGGCGTCGGCCGGCGGCCTGGTCGTGACCGGCCCCACGGGCACGAACGTGGCCGACCTGCGACTGGTGTTGGCCGGCCCGTGAGCGGCGTCCCACCGGCCGGTCCGACGCGGCCAGTGGCCGGTTTCAGACGTCGCAGAGTTCGACGGCCTGCGTGAGGCCGGCCAGGGCATCGCGGGTGGGGATGAACTCCTGGCCCACGAAGCCCCGGTAGCCAATCTCGACGAGCTTCCGCATGATTGGTGGATAGAGGATCTCCTGGTTGTCGTCCAGTTCGGCACGGCCAGGGTTGCCCGCCGTATGGACGTGGCCGATGACGTCCTTGCACTGCTCGATCCGCCGGATCACGTCGCCGTGCATGATCTGCACGTGGTAGATGTCGAAGAGCACCTTGACCCGCTCGCTGCCGACCCGGCGGACGATGTCTGCCACGGCGTCGATGTCGTCTCCCTGGTAGCCGGGATGACCCTTCATGGGATGTGAGCCGTCGCGGGTGTTGAGGTGCTCCAGGCAGATCGTCACCCCCTTCTTCTCGGCGTGGCCGGCGAGCGCCCGGAGCGCCTTGACGCAGTGATCGGCCCCTTCCGCCGCCGGAATCTCGCCGCTCGACGGATCCTCGGGGTTTCGCCACTTGTAGCCCGTGAAGGCGATCACGGCCGGGAAGCCCGCGTCCGCGGCGGCGTTGATCATCTCGGTGGTGCGGGCGATCACCTGGTCGTGGAACGCGGGATTGTTGAGGCCCCGCATGAAGGGCGCGCCGGGCATGCCGTTGGGAACGATCGCGCTGGTGAGCCCGTGCTTCTTGATCGTGGCCCAGGTCTCGGGCGGTGCCAGTTCGATCGACTGGCAGCCTAG
>VGYP01000079.1 GCA_016872955.1 Planctomycetota bacterium | reverse complement strand
CCTGCCAGCCTCCGGATCCTGGGCCTCGTCGCGACAGCGGCCCTCGTCGCCACGAGCAGTGGCTGCTCGATCATCGACCGCCTCTTCCTGTTGAACGTCGATGGCCCGTATTCCCAGGGCCACCAGCACGGTGCCACCATTTATGACGGCGAGGTCGGCGACTGTCGGGACTGCGAGGAGGGCTGCCCCGACGGCCGCTGTCAGGTGGGGGCCAGCAAGGAGTGCCCCGGCGGCTTTTGCCGCGCCCCGCACACAGGCCGCTACGGCGGCCTGGCCAAACACCGCCTGACCGCCGAAGAGCGGGCGGCGTTGGCGACCTCCGACTACGGCGCGGTCACGCCGGCCGGCCCGCCCACCGGCGGCGTCGCCTATCCGTACTACACGACCCGTGGTCCCCGCGACTTCCTCGCCAAGAAGCCCCCTTCGACCGGGCCGTACTGACCCAGGCGGGCGTTTCCGTCGCGACCACGTGCCGGTAGGCTTGCGGGCCTGGCCGGCACGTCGCACGTGGTGATGGGCCGGACCGGCGTGGAGACCACGCATGGCCGCGGCCCCCCGAGACACCCCCGCCGCTGGCGTTTCTGCCGGCGGGCGGCTGACACGTACCGGCTGGCTCGTCTGCGCCATCGCGGCGATCGGCTTCGCGTTCGACATCTACGAACTGCTGATGCTGCCGCTGATCGTGCGGCCGGCGCTCTTGGAACTCGGCGGCTTCCAGCCAGGCAGCCCCGACTTCCAACGGTGGGTGGCGACGTTGTTCTACGTGCCTGCGCTGTGCGGCGGGCTGTTCGGCCTCCTTGGCGGCTACCTCACCGATCGGCTCGGCCGCCGCCGCGTGCTCACCTGGAGCATCCTCGTCTACGCCTTCGCTGCCTTCGCGGCCGGCTTCTCGACGAACCTCTGGATGCTCCTGATCTGCCGTTGCCTGGTGTTCGTCGGTGTGTGCGTGGAGTTCGTGGCGGCCGTGGCCTGGCTGGCGGAACTGTTTCCCGATCCCCGGCGACGCGAGCGGGTGCTGGGGTACACGCAGGCTTTCTCCTCGATCGGCGGGCTGCTCGTGGCCGTGGCCAACGGGCTGGCCATCCAATGGGGCCCCAGCCTGCCGGCGATCGCGATGCCGTCGTGGCTCGGCTTCCTGGGAACGATCGCCGCGGAGCACCGTCACGAGGCCTGGCGGTACACGCTGATGTCGGGTCTGATTCCAACGCTGCCGCTGATCCTGATCCGCCCCTTCCTGCCTGAGTCGCCTCTCTGGGCCGCCAAGCGGGCCGCGGGCACGCTCAAGCGGCCGAGCCTCGCGGCTCTCTTCGCCCCCGATCTGCGAGGCACCACGCTGGCGACGACGATCGGTTTCGCCTGTACGCTAGGCGTCGCCTTCGGGGCCATCCAGCAGATGCCGCAGATGGTGCCCGGGCTCGTCGAGGTCAAGGAGGCCGCGGCCGCCGCCGGCGAGCAGGCCGCGGCCGCCGCCCGTGTTAAGGGAGAGACCGACGAGGGCAGGCTCACCGCGGCCGCCAAGGCCGCCACGGCCCGCCATGGCCAGAAAATGGCCGCCGAGTACACGAAGATGCAGGAGATCGGCGGCCTGGTGGGTCGCTGCCTGATGGCGGTCGTGCTGGCGGCCGGCATCGCCTGGGGCTGGAAGTTGCGGCTGCTACAGGTACCCGGGCTGCTGCTCACGCCCCTGGTGTTCTGGTTCTTCGTGCGTTGGCCGAATACTACCGTCTTCGAGATTCCCCTGGAGTGGGCGCATCTCGGTCGGCTGCCGGTGACGACGATGTCGGTGGGGATGTTCCTGGTGGGACTCGTGACCGTGGGACAACTCTCCTTCTGGGGCAACTACCTGCCCCACGTCTTCCCGGTCCACCTGCGGGGCACAGGGGAGAGCTTCGCGGCCAACATCGGTGGCCGCATGATCGGCACCTCCGCCGCGGCGGTGACGTCGCTGGTGGCGGGGCTGCTCCCCTACGACTCGGCCCCGCTGCAGTTCTCGTCGGCGGCCGCGGTCGTGGGCGCGGTGATCTGTCTGGTCGGCCTGGCCGCGAGCTTCCTGCTGCCCGAGCCGGCCGCGGGCATCGACGACTGACGACTGGCCCCGCCACCGCTCACGGCGCGATCGTCCGCGGCGCCCGCGGCGCGTCGTCGGGCAGCGTGGGCACCGTCCAGATGGTGTACAGACCGTAGGTGACCAGCCCGATCGTCAGGTATTGCAGGTACCAGGGCAGGGCATTGAAGAAGAAGGTGGCCACCACGACCGCCAGCACCATCAGCATCGCCCGGTGCTTGAGACGGCGGCGGATGCCGTGGTAGTGGTGCCAGTCGTCGAGCGTGGGGCCGAACCAGCGGGAGCGGTGCAGCCAGGCATGGATGCGGGGCGAACCACGGTAGAAGCACCAACTCGCCACCAGCACGAAGGGCGTCGTGGGGATCACCGGCAGGATCGCTCCCACGAAGGCCAGGCCCAGACAGGCCCATCCGCCCGCGACGTAGAGCAGACTGCGGAGGGGATCGGTGACGGGACGAATGTCCATCGCAGTCGGCCGTACCGCAGGGAGGCGTGCGGGTGTCGTTGGCTGTCAGGCTGGAAGCCGCCGGGATTCTAGCACCCCGGATTTTGCCCTATGATCTCGTGCGCCGCGGCGCCCCGCGGGACCGGCGGCTGCCGCCGGTCCCGCCCGCCCGTCCGTTCCCGGAGTCGCCAGCCATGCCGCTCGTCCCCATGCGCATCCTCCTCGATCACGCCGCGGAGCACGGCTACGGCCTGGCGGCGTTCAACGTCAACAACATGGAGCAGATCCAGTCCATCATGGAGGCGGCCAAAGAGACCGACTCGCCGGTCATCATCCAGGCCTCGCGCGGAGCGCGTTCGTATTCGCAGGACAACTACCTGCGGCACCTGATGCTGGCGGCAGCCGAACTCTATTCCACGATCCCGATTGCCATGCACCAGGACCACGGCAACTCGCCCACCACCTGCCAGAGCGCGATCGATCATGGCTTCACCAGCGTGATGATGGATGGCTCGCTCAAGGAGGACGGCAAGAGTCCCGCCGATTTCGACTACAACGTGAAGGTCACCCGGGAGGTCGTGCAGTCGGCGCACCGCCAGGGAGTCTCCGTCGAGGGGGAACTTGGCTGTTTGGGGTCGCTCGAGAGCGGCCACGGCGAGGCCGAGGACGGGCACGGCGCTGAAGGCCAGCTCTCGCACGACCAGTTGCTGACCGACCCCGACGAGGCGGCCCGCTTCGTCGCGGCCACGGGCGTCGACGCGCTGGCCGTGGCGATCGGCACCAGCCACGGCGCCTACAAGTTCACCCGCAAGCCCGACGGCGAGGTGCTCGCCATGAAACGGATCGAGGAGATCCACCGCCAGCTCCCCAACTGCCACCTCGTGATGCACGGCTCTTCCAGCGTGCCCCAGGAGCTGCAGGACATCATCAACAGGTATGGCGGCAAGATGCCCCAGACCTGGGGCGTGCCGGTCGAGGAGATCCAGCGGGGCATCAAGCACGGTGTCCGCAAGATCAATGTCGACACCGACTGCCGGATGGCGATCACCGGCGCGATCCGCAAGGTGCTCGCCGAGAGCCCCGAGAAGTTCGACCCCCGCGACTACCTGAAGCCCTCCCGTGAGGCCATGAAGAAAGTCTGTGCGGAGCGGATGACGCAGTTCGGCCAGGCGGGCAATGCCGGCAAGGTGCGGTGCATCACGCTGGCGGACATGGCGAAACGCTACGGGGCGGCCTGACGCGCGCGGGCTCAGGGTCGATCGTGCCATCTCGCCGGACGCTCGTTGCGGGCATCCTGCCGTGCGATCGCTCGGAGCGAACCTCGCTTCGCCCTCCGGGCTGCACGCGGTTTTCTACGCCGGCTCGATCGGCACGGACGGCCCCTCGCAGACCTCTGCCGATGAAAGGCCGGAGGGCGGCCTTCTATATTCGCCTGGAGGTGGAGTCGGCGGCTGGCGGGCCGCCGCAGGCGGCAGGGGCCGGAATGGCCCTGGACCATGAGACCGGCATCTATAGTTGTGCAGTCTCCGATCCCGGGTACCGCCAGTCCGCCATGAGCCTCCTCCACCACCGCTGGCTCGCCGAACAACTGCCCGCCTGGGAACGCGACGGAATCATCACGGCGGAAAACGCGCAAACACTCCGCGCTCGCTACATGGCCGAGCCGCGGGGCGGTCTGGCCCAGATGATCGTGGGCGCCGTCGGGGCCCTCCTCATCGGCACCGGTCTGATCGCCGTGCTCGCCTACAACTGGGACGACTTCCCCCGCGGGGTGCGTCTGGCCCTGGCACTCGGCCCGCTGGCCGCGTCGCAGGTCGTGAGTTGGCGGGTCCTGAGCCGTGGCGAGTCGGCCAGACCGTGGATGAGGGAATCAGCCGCGCTCGTGCAGACGCTCGCCGCGGGCGCCGCCATGGCGATTGTCTCACAGATCTACAACCTGCCCGGCGTGTGGACCGACCTCGTCTTCCGGTGGTGCGTCGTCACGGTTCCTTTGGCCTGGGTGCTGCGGTCGCAGGCCGTCGCGATCGCCTACCTGCTGGGCATCGCGATCTGGACGATCGCGCAGGTCGCCGACCGCGGTCTCCGGTTCTCGACCCCAGCGATCGCAGCCGTCGACGTGCGGCTCTGGTACCCGCTGCTGCTGGCCGGCATCCTGCCGCTCTGGCCCGGGCCTGGGCTCCGCGAGCGGCCCGCGGTCGGCAGCCGGCTGGTGCTGGCCGCGACCGCGTTCGTTGGCCTGCTCGCCGTCGCGGCCGCCGCCAAGCCCGACGTCGGTGATGCGAGTTTCTCGTGGCTGGCCATGCTCACCGCCGCGGCCATGCTGCTCTTTCCACTGGACCGGGCCGGGATCGCCGAGCCGCTCATGTCCAAGCCGCAGGTAGTGATCGGCGGCCTGGCGCTCGTGTTCACCGCCTTCGTCGCCACCTACGAGGAACCCGCCCACCACCTCGTCGAGAGTGTCGGCTTCGCGTTGCCGCTTGGCTGGTGCTGGCTCCTCCTGGCCGTCACGGCGGGCGCCGCGGCCCTCGCCGGGTGGCAGGGGCGGCTGGCCGTGCTCACCGTCGCGGCTGTCGCGGTGCTACCGCTGGCGGCTGCGCCTCTCACGCCCACGAGCGGCTGGCCGGTCGCCATCGCTTACTCGCTCGCCCTGCTGGCCACGGCGATCGTGCTGATCGGCCTGGAGTTCCTCGGTCGGCAGGGGGCGGCCCGGCTCGGCGGCGCTCTGATCACGATACTCGTCATCCTGCGGATGGCCGACGCCGACGTGTCGCTGCTGGTCAAGGGGCTGGTCTTCATCCTCGTTGGTTCGGGCTTCCTCGCGTTCAACGCCTTCATCACGCGTCACCGTCGCGTCACGGCATCCGGAGGCACCCCCGCATGAAACCCGCACTTGCCGTCTTCGCCGTGGCCGCCGTGGCACAGTGGCTCCTACCGCTGGCCGGGGTCTGGCGGCACGAGTGGCTGATCGCCCGCGGCACGCTCGTGCGGATCGAGTGCGCGGCCCCCGACCCCTACGACATGCTCCGCGGCCGCTACCTCGCCGTCCGGCCCGCCGAGACGTCCGCGGCCGCACCGGAGGGCATGTCGTGGGGTGTCGTGCCGGTCTGGGCCACGCTCGCCACGGGCGGGGACGGACTCGCGCGGATCGAGTCGCTGTCGCTCGAGCCGGTGGTGGGGCCGACGGTCGTCCGGCTGATGGCGCAACGTATCCGTGCGACGGACGATACCGCGGCAGTCCAGCTCGAGTGGCCCTTCGACCGCTTCTACCTCAACGAGCGACTCGGCCCGGCGGCCGACACGCTCATGGCGGCCCTTTTTCGCGATGGCACGCGGCCGGTGGCCGAGGTTCGCCTGCTGGATGGCCACGCGGTGCTCACCGACCTGCTCCTCGACGGTGTCCCGGTCCGCGAGTCCGTCCGGAAATGGTCGAGGTGAACCCACAAGTCGCCTCAAAACGCCGTTGCGGCGCTTGCCTAGCCGGCCTATAGTCCCGCCCCCCGCAGGCCGCCTGGCCGCGGTGCGAGGAGGCTGACGACGGCATGCACGACGGTGATGACGACCGTGACGACGACCGGATCCTGTCCCGCGGTCGCGAGATTCTCCGGGCCGAAGGGGACGCCGTGCTGGCGGCGGCCGCGGCGCTCGACGGAGCCTTCTGCCGCGCTGTGAGACTCGTCGAGCGATGCACGGGCAGCGTGGTGGTGACCGGCATCGGTAAGGCTGGTCTCGTGGCCCGCAAGATCTCCGCGACACTCGCCTCGACCGGCATGCCGAGCCATTTCCTCCACCCCGCCGAAGCGATGCACGGCGATCTCGGCGCACTGCGGGGTGACGACGTCGTGCTCGCCTTGTCGCAGTCGGGCGAGACCGAGGAGATCACCCGCCTGCTGCCGCACCTCGCCGCCCGTCACGTGCCGATCGTGGCCCTCACCGCCCGCCCCGATAGCGCGCTGGGCCGGGCCGCGGCGGTAGTCGTGCCGACGGGCAACGTCCGCGAGGCCTGCGGGCTGGGCCTGGCTCCCTCCACGAGCACCGCGCTGCTGCTGGCGCTCGGTGACGCCCTGGCGTTGGTCACGTCGAGCCGCCGACAGTTCACCCCCGCGGACTTCGCCGCGAGGCATCCCGGCGGCAGCCTCGGCCGCCAACTGATGCTCGTCGAGGACGCGATGCGGCCGCTGGCCGAATGCCGGCTGGCGGCGGCGGACGAGACCGTGCGGGCCGTGTTCGCCAGGCCGCTTCCCGCCCGCCGCACCGGCGCGGTGATGGTGGTGGACGAGGGGGGACAGCTGGCCGGAATCTTCACGGACAGCGACCTAGCGAGGCTCTTCGAACGCCGCCGCGACGAACTGCTCGACGCGGCGATCGGCCAGGTGATGACGAGCCGACCGACCATCGTGCCGGTGGGCACCCGGCTCCGCGATGCCGTGGCCATCCTGGAGACCCGCCGCCTCAGCGAACTTCCCGTCGTCGACGCCGACAACGCGGCGGTCGGGCTGCTCGACGTGGTCGACCTGGTCGGCCTCGTGCCCCACGAATCGATCCACCTGCCGCGCTCGCGACAGCAGGCTGCCTGACGAGTTGCACCCTCGGCTCTCCGTGCATGTCCGCCTCCCCCGAACTCGACCGCCGGCTGGCTCGCATTCAGCTGCTGCTGCTGGACGTTGACGGCGTGCTCACCGACGGTGGCGTCACCTGGAACAACCAGGGCATCGAGTCGAAGACGTTCCACATCCGCGACGGCCTGGGGATCAAGCTCTGGCGACGGGCCGGCGGCCGGGTCGGCATCGTGACCGGCCGGTCGAGCCACGTCGTGCAGTTGCGGGCGGCCGAGCTGGGCATCGACCTCGTGCGGCAGGGCGTGGAGGATAAGCTGGCCACCACGGAGGCGATTCTCTCCGACTGCGGCGTGTCATGGCAGGAGACAGCCTTCATCGGCGACGACCTGCCCGACCTGCCCGTGATCGCCCGCTGCGGGGCCGGCATCGCAGTGGCCGACGCCGCAGCCGAGGTGCGGGCGGCGGCCGGGTTCGTGACGACGCTGCCCGGCGGGCGGGGAGCGGTCCGTGAGGCGATCGAGCGGTTGCTGTGGGCCCGCGGGGGCTGGGAGGCAATCACGGCACGCTATGCGGGGCGGACCGGTTGACCGTCCACCGTCGCGCGGCCGGAACATCGAGATGGAACACCGACTCGGACGCACGCTGCGGGTGTTCCTCGTCATTCTGGCGGCGGCCGGCTTCTACCGTCTGACGGTCGTGCCATGGGTGGAGCGGCGGGTCGATGCCGCGTCCTCGGCACTCGAGATGACGCCCGAGGAGGCGGCGGCCATCCGGACCCGGGCTGATCAGCGACTGGCCGCGCTGGGCGACATCTTTCCCGCCGGCGCCTGGGAGCGAGACGAGCCGATCGTGCTCGAGAGCCGGCAGATGCGGCTGCTCTTCAAGGAGTATCAGTCGCTTCCCGACGGTCGCGTCAATCTCGTGCCCTGCACGCTGGTGGTGCTTCCCGACCGCAGCCGCGTGGTCGATGGCTCGCCCGGACGCACGATCGTGATGCGGGCGCCGCAGGGCGCCGTGCTCGAGTTCGATGAGCCGCTCGACCTGCGGCAGGGCCGTCTGGCAAGGCTCGTCGGTGGTAGCCTTCGCGGTCAGGTGACGATCCGGGGGACGCCATCGGCTCCCGGCGGCGAGGACGACATCGAACTCGTGACCCGCGACGTGGAGCTCGACGAACTGGAGGTCCGCACCGGTGAGATGGTGCAGTTTCGCTACGGGCGTTCGAGTGGCAGTGGCCGCGGGCTGGTGGCGGCGTTCAAGCCCCGGGCCGGCGACCGGGGCGGCGGTCCGCTCGGCCAGGGACCGAACATCGGCGGTGTCGACTCCATCCGCCTCGATCGTGACGTGCGCATGCGGCTGGAGCGGCTGGCGGGCGGCTTCCTGCCCGGGCATCGGCCGGCGGCTGCCGTGACGGTCGCCGATCCGGTCGCCGCCGAAACCGCGGCGCTGCCGGTCCTCGTCGGTTGCCGCGGCAGCCTGTGCTTCAACGTCTCGGCCAACGTCATCACGCTGGAGGACCGGGTCGACGTCCTACGGTCCACGCCGGATGGCGGCACCGACCAGTTGACCTGCGATCTGCTCGCCATCCTGCTGGGCCCGGCGGCCGGCACGGATGCGGTCGCCGCGGACAAGCCTCGGCGTGGCAGCCTGGAACCGCAGGAGATCCAGGCCAAGGGCTCGCCCGTCGTGGCCCGCAGCACGTCGGCGGCCCTGGAGGCGCGGGCGGCTCGGCTCGGTTACGAGATCGCCACGCGACGCATCCTGCTCGACGGCGAGGAACCGGTGTCGCTGGTGGCCCGCGGCACCACGATGGAGGCCCGCAAGATCGACTACACCCCCGGACCGCCGGGAGATCCGGGATCGCTGATGGCCGTCGGCCCCGGCTGGCTCCGGGCACACTCGGAAAACGCCCCGCCCGCCCAGGCACGCTGGCAGCAGTGGCTGCGGATGCGACCCGAGGGCGACGGTCACGTGGTGTCGATCAGCGGCGACGCCGACGTCACGGTGGAGACACGCGGCCGACTCTCGGCCGCCGAGATGCACCTCTGGCTCGATCTCGCGGAGCAGGCCGCGACACCGCGGGACGCCGCCGCCGGTCCCAACCTGTCGCACGTCAAGCCGTCGCGGATGCTCGCGCGGGGCATGGTCGAGGCTGACACCGATCAGATCTCGGCCCGTACCGATCGACTTGAGCTTTGGTTTCGAGAGGAGCCGGGCCTGCCGCCGCAGCCAGCGGCTCAGGCCCCACCGCCGTCGCCCGCCTCCGCCGCGGTGGTGGCAGCGCCCGCACCGGCCGCACCGGCCGCGGCACCGGCCGCCATTCCGCCCCCCGCGGCCCCGGCACGTGGCCACACCACGGCCACGGCGGCGCTCGTTCGCGGACTGGTGTCCTTCTCGCCGAAGGGAAGCGAACTGGCGGAGATGTCGATGGAGGGCCAGGTGAGAGTGGTCGAGGATCCAGTGCCGGGTGCTGGGGTGACCGAGCCGGCCGTTGAGATCAGCGGTGAGCAGGTGCAGCTCTCCAAGCCGACACGCTTCGACGCCCGGGCCGTGATCTCGGGCAAGCCGGCCATCGTCCGTGGCCGCGGCCTCGACCTCGCCGGGCCGCTCGTGGAGTTCGACCGGGGACGCAATCGCGTCACCGTGGACGGGGCCGGCACGCTCGCGTTGCCCATGCCGGCGGGCAGCGGGATCGAAGGGCTCGCGGTCACCGGTTCCGCGGCCCGGCGGCCCGTGGCGACGGCCCCCGGCAAGCTCGACGTCGCCTGGCGCGGCCGGCTCGACTTCGACGGCCGAACGGCACGGTTCAGCGACGAGGTGGTCGCCACGTCGCCCGACACGGTGGTCAACGCCGGCGTGATCGACGTGGTCTTCGACGAGCCCTTCGATTTCGGCGGGGAGCGGCAGGCCGCCGGCCGGCGGCCCGAGGTGGCCCGCGTGGCCTGCGGTGGCGGCGTGAAGATCGAGAGCGACGCCGTCGACGAGGCGGGGGAGAAGTCGCGACAGCGGCTGTTCGTCCGGGACCTGGTCGTGGAGCGGGCCAGCGGCGAGGTGTCGGGCACCGGACCGGGCCGGTTGACGAGCACCCGCACGGGCGACTCGCCGGCCTCGCAACTGCCGGCCGCTCCAGGGGGGCAGCCACCGGTGCGCGCGGTGGCCGCGGCGAATCGCTCGCGGTCGCTGCACTACCTGGGCGTCGACTTCCAACGCGGGCTCAAGGGCAACATCCACCGCCGCATGATGGAGTTCCACCAGCGGGTCGAGGCCATCTCCGGCCCCGTGGCCGGCTGGGAGGACACGCTCGACCCGCATGCCGCAGGGGGGCTGCCGGAGGGCGTGGTCGCGATCGCGTGCGACGTGCTCGGCGTCGGCCAGACGCCGCCCCTGCCGGGCCGCGAGCGGAACACGCTGGAGATCGCCGCCGGTGGCAACGTGCTGGTGGAGGGAGAGTCGTTCACCGCCCGCAGCGCGCGGCTGACCTGGAGCGAGGCCAAGGACCTGCTCGTCTTCGAGGGCGACGGCCGAAGCGATGCCCAGTTGTTCCGCCAGCTCAAGGTGGGCGGCCAGCCGTCGAGCGCCTCGGCCGGGAAGATCCTCTACTGGCGTGGCCTCAACCGGGTCGACGTGGAGGACGCCCGCTACCTCGACCTCGACCAGATCGGCACAGGACCGCTACCACAACGGCCCGGCCCTGGCCCGGCCGCCGGTCGTGGCCAGACGGTGCCGTTCGCACCGCGGCCGGTGCCGGGCACGTGACAATGTTCGTTCCCAGCCATCGGCTCCCCCCCCCCCCCCCCCCCCCCCCCCCCCCCCCCCCACCCCCCCCCCCCCCCCCCCCCCCCCCCTCCCCCCCCCCCCACCCCGCCCCCGCCCCCAACCCCCCGC
>VGYP01000078.1 GCA_016872955.1 Planctomycetota bacterium | reverse complement strand
GACGAGGCCGCCTCGCTCACGCGGGAGCACGACGAGAAGGTGCTCGGCACGGCCGACTACCTGGCCCCCGAGCAGGCCACCGACAGCCATGTGGCGGATCGTCGCAGCGACATCTACGCCCTGGGCTGCACGCTGCACTACCTGCTGATCGGACGCGCCCCGTTCGCCAAGGGCAAGCTCACCGAGCGGATCCAGGCGCACGCCCGCAAGCCCGTTCCCAACATCAGGGAGGAGCGGGACGACGTGCCCGTGCCGATCGCCGACCTCTACTTCCGCATGATGGAAAAGCATCCTGACGCCCGGCCCCAGACCGCCCAGGAGGTCGCCGATGCCCTCGGCGTCTGGCTCAAGGGTGCGGCCGGAGCCGCTGCGGCTCCCGCCGGCCCGCCCCGCCGAGGGCCGCCGCGCCGGACCGCCGCACCGGGCGTCGCGCCGCCGGTGTTCCGGCATGGCCCGGGCAGCGGCAGTTCGAGTTCCATCTCGCTGGGGCCGGCATCGCCAGCGCGGAGCGGCATTCTCGGGGATTCCGGCAGATTCACCCCCACGCCGCCGCCGGGCAGCGGCCGCAGGGCCGCGGGGGGATCGCCACCCGCCGCGGCCGAGAAGTCGAAGCCCCGCACCCAACGTCGCTCGACCGGTGGCCAGGGCGACGACGGACAGAACAAAGAGCAAAAACCGCGTTGGCGGCCGCCGATCCAGTTCGCCGGGCTGCCGCTCGGGTTCTGGGCGGCCGTGGTGGTGGGAATCGCCACCGTCATCTACCTGGCGGCGCAGCTGCTCAAGAGCCGATGACGTGCGGATCGATCCGCCAAGGGCCCGCCGCCAACTCGTCGAGGACGGGCCGGTGGGTGAGATCATAGTCGAGCGGCGTGAGCGTCACGTCTCCGTCGGCGAGGGCCGTCACGTCCGACTCCACGGGACTCGGGGGCGGAGGCGGGGCGGTGGTCGCCCACCAATAGGCTCGGCCCCGCGGGTCGACCCGCCGCTCGAAGGCCTCGCCGTAGCGAGCCACGCTCATCGGCACCACGCGCAACCGGGGCGTCCCGCCGAGCGCCGCGGTGGGGATGTTGACGTTGAACAGGCTGCCGGGAGGTGGCCGGCGGTCGAGCAGCTGCCGGATCACGCCACAGCCGATCGTCGCGGCCCGCGCGAAGTCGGGGTGATCGTCCCACTCGAGCGACACCGCCACGCTCGTGATTCCGAAGAAGGCCCCTTCGATCGCGGCTGCCACCGTGCCTGAGTAGAGCACGTTGATGCCGGCGTTGAGGCCGCTGTTCATGCCGCTCACGACGAGGTCGGGCTTCCGCGGACAAAAGGCTGCGATCCCGAGCTTGACGGCGTCGGCCGGACTGCCATCGACCGCCCAGCCACTGGCATGATCGCCGGCACACACCTCCTTTGCCGTCAGCGGCGTGAGGAAGGTGATCGCATGCCCCATGCCGCTCTGCTCCGTGGCCGGCGCCACGACGCACACGTCCGCGAACGCCCGCAGCGCCCGTTCCATGGCCGCCAGGCCGGGGGCGAAAATACCGTCGTCGTTGGTGAGGAGCACGAGCATGCGGGCACTATAGCAGGGGCGTCGCGTGGACCGGCTGCGAGCCCGAGCACGACCGCCTATACTCGCGGGCTTTCCTGTCGCCTCCAAACCATTCGCCCCGCATGTCCGCCGGAACGCGTCCCCACGTCCCCACCGATGCCGCCTCGCCACCGGCCAGCCCGAGCCCGCAGCAGGCCGAGCGGGTGCTCGTGCTCGACTTTGGATCGCAGTACGCGCAGCTGATCGCCCGCCGTGTTCGCGAGCAGCACGTCTACTGCGAGATCGTGCGGCACGACATCCCCACCGAACGCATCAGGGCCCTCGCGCCCAGGGGCATCATCCTGTCGGGAGGCCCGTCGAGCGTCTACGAGGCATCGGCCCCCAAGTCCGACGCCGGGCTGTTCAACCTCGGGATCCCGGTGCTGGGCATCTGCTACGGGATGCAGCTGGCCTGCGAGGCCCTCGGCGGTCGGGTCGGCCGGGCCCAGGCCCGCGAGTACGGCCGCGCGGCGTGTGAGGTGCTCGATCACGACGGGCTGTTCGCGGGCGTGCCCGACCGCACCGAGGTCTGGATGAGCCACGGCGACCAGGTCGACGCGGTCTCGGACGCCTTCGTGCCGCTTGCCCGCACCACCACCTGCCCGCTGGCCGCGGTCCGCCATCGCTCGCTACCCGTGTTCGGGCTGCAGTTCCACCCCGAGGTGACGCACACGCCGGTCGGCGGCGCCATCCTGGCAAACTTCCTGACGGGCGCCTGCGGCTGCTCGGGCACCTGGCGGCTGGACGACTTCGCCGCCACGATGATCGACTCGCTCCGGCAGCGGGTCGGTTCCGACCGCGTGGTCTGCGGTCTCTCCGGCGGCGTTGATTCGGCGGTCGTAGCGGCGTTGCTGAGCCACGCGATCGGCGATCGACTGTCCTGCATCCTCGTCGACAACGGCCTGCTGCGGAAGGGGGAGGCGGCCGCGGTGATCGAGGAGTTCACCACGCATTTCCGCACCGACCTGCACGTTGTGCCGGGCGAGTCGCGGTTTCTCGAGGTGCTCGCCGGCGTGACCGACCCGCAGGAGAAGCGACGCCGCATCGGCAAGGCCTTTATCGATTGTTTCGCCGCCGAGGCGGCCGGGATCGAGGGGGCGAGGTTTCTTGCCCAAGGCACGCTCTATCCCGACGTCATCGAGAGCGGTGCGGCTGCCGACGGACCGGCCGCCACCATCAAGCTCCACCACAACGTCGGCGGGCTGCCGGACGACCTGCAGTTCGAGCTGATCGAGCCGCTTCGTGACCTCTTCAAGGACGAGGTTCGGCAGCTCGGCCTGCAACTCGGCCTGCCCGAGAAGATCGTCTGGCGGCATCCGTTTCCAGGGCCGGGACTGGCGGTCCGTTGTCTCGGCGAGGTGACCAAGCCGCGACTCGACACGCTCCGTGAGGCCGACGCGATCGTGCTCGAGGAACTGGCCGCCGCGGGGTTGATGCGGAAGGTGTCGCAGGCGTTCGCGGTCCTGCTACCCGTGCAGAGCGTGGGCGTGATGGGCGACGCCCGCACCTACGACGACGCCCTGGCTGTGCGGGCGGTCGAGACGGAGGACTTCATGACCGCCGACTGGAGCCACCTGCCCTACGAGGCGCTGGCCCGCATCTCGACGCGGGTGATCAACGAGGTGCGGGGGGTCAACCGCGTCGTCTACGACATTTCGTCGAAGCCCCCCGCCACGATCGAGTGGGAATAGGGCCGGTCGACGGGGGTGATTTTCCCGCATGCCCGGCGGGCGGTACGATCGAAGGGCGGTCGTGGTCGAGGCGGGCGTGGCATGCCGCACGTCCCCGGCGAGGGAGGATGATCTGTAATGCACGTCGCGATCGTCGAGGATGACCCCGTCATCGGCCGCGCGGTCTCGACGGCCGTCCGCGAAGCCGGGCACGGCTGCACCTGGATCACCGACGGGACCGCCGCCGTCGATCAGGACTCCCTGCTCGCCAGCGACCTCGTGGTGCTCGACCTGATGCTGCCGAACCTCGGCGGTCTGGAGGTTCTGCGGGCCGTGCGGGCCGGCGGTGTCCGCACGCCCATGATCGTCCTGACCGCCCGCGGCACTACGTCCGACAAGCTCGAGGCCTTCCAGGCGGGGGCCGACGACTACCTCGTCAAGCCCTTCGAGATGGACGAGTTGCTGGCCCGCATCGAAGCGGTCCACCGCCGTGCGTCCGACAAGCCCACGCTGCAGCTCGCAGCCGGCCCGCTGAGCCTGTCGCTGGCCAACCGCCGGGCCACGCTCGGCGGCCAGGAGATCGACCTCACGCCCACGGAGTTCAGCATCCTGGAACTGCTGACCCGCTACAACGGGCAGGTCGTCACCCGCAAGATGCTGTGCGAGCATGTCTGGGGTTTTGACTGGAACGGTCCCACCAACGTGATCGAAGTCCACATCAACCGGCTCCGCGGCAAGATCGACCAGGGTCGCGCGCCATCGATGATCCGCACGATCCGGGGTCGAGGTTATGCATTGGCCTTCGAGTAATCGACCGATCTGGGCCACCCTGCGGGTGCAGTTGACGCTCTGGAACACGGTGGTCGTCCTGCTGTTGGCGACCACGACGCTGGTCGCGGTGGTCGTGGCGGCCCGCAACGCCCTGTACCGTGAGACCGACGCGACGCTGCTGGGGACCGCCCGCGAGGTCGGCATCTCGGTCTCTCACTTCTATCCCGACACCGACGCCCTGATCGCCGAACTCAAGCGCAAGGAGACCGGCCACGCCGACCGCGGCTGGTTCACCCACTTGCTGACCAGTGGCGGCGTCACGCTCTGGAGGAGCGACCGCTGCCCGAAGGCCGTCGCCGACTATGCGCCCCAATCAAGTGACCGACGGGTCAACGTGGTGCAGCTCGGCCCCTACCGCTACGTCCGACTGGCGGTCGACGTACCCAATTCGCAGCCCTTGCACATCCGGATCGGACTGTCGACGGAGATGGTCGAGGAGAGCATCCGCGCGCTGCTTCGGCTGCTCGTGCCGGTGGCGATCGGACTGTCGCTGCTCGTGCCGCTGGCCGCCTACTGGCTGGCCGGCCGGGTGACACGACCGGTCGCCGCGATCCTCGAGACCGCCGCGCGACTGCGGCCGACGCGACTGGGAGATCGGCTGCCGGTGAGCGGCTCGGGCGATGAACTCGACCGACTCTCCACCACCGTCAACGGACTGCTCGACCAGGTGGCCACGCACGTCGAACGTCAGGTGCGGTTCGTAGCCGACGCGGCGCACGAACTCCGCAGCCCCTTGGCGGCGATCCAGAACTCGATCGAGGTGGCCCTCGCACACGACCGCGACCCGCACGACTATCGCGAGTCGCTCACCGAAGTGCTGGAATCTGCCCGCCAGCTGACGAGACTCGCCAACGACCTGCTGACACTGGCCGAGGCGAGCGACAGCTCCACCCGCCACATCCGCGAGCCGGTCAATCTGGCCGCCGTGGCCGCGCAGGCCGTCGCCATGTTCGAGGGCATCGCCGAGGAGCGGGGCGTCGGCCTCCTCCTGGAACCGGGGCCACGCCCGACCGTGGCCGGCGAGACGGGCCGCCTCCGCCAGGTCGTCAGCAATCTGCTCGACAACTCCCTGCGTTTCACGCCGGTGGGCGGCCGTGTGACGGTCCGCCTCGACGCGGCCGGCCCAGGGGCGGAGGTGACCGTAAGCGATACCGGCAGCGGTATCCCGGCGGCTGATCTGGAGCGGATCTTCGACCGCTTCGCCGTGGTCGACCCGGCCCGCAGCCATGCCGACCACGTGCGGTCCGGCGGGCTCGGCCTGGCGATCTGCAAATCGCTCGTGGAGGCCGGTGGCGGCTCGATCCGCATCGCCAGCCGGCTCGATGAGGGCACGACCGTCACGCTTCGCCTGCCGATCTGGGAGCAGCCCCGGGAGGTCGTCCTGGCCGACGGCCTCAGCGCCGGGGCCGCGAGCGGCGGCTGAGTCGCGACAGTCTCTGCCACCCGGGTCATCATGCCCGTTATGCCGACCGATCGAGGAGACGAACGCCGCCATCCATGATGCCCACCGATCGCCCCGTGCTCGGAATCGTGTTCGCGTTGGCCGTCGAGGCCGACGCCTTCGAGCGTCGCGTAGCAGACCGCGTGGAGACGCGGGGGGCTGATCTGTCGATCCACACGGGGTTCGTGGCGGGGCGGGTCGTCGTCTGGTGCGTGGCCGGTGTCGGGCGGGGACCGGCCGCCCGGGCCGCCCGGCTCCTGATCGCGGGCCACCGCCCAGCCATGCTCGTCTCGGCCGGTTTTGCGGGGGGACTCTCGGCCCGACTCGTCCGAGGGCGGTGCGTGGAGCCTGCCGCCGTCCGCGGCGAGCAGCCGGTGCCGCCGCTGCTCCTGGCCGCTCCGACCCCCGACGGACCCATGCTCGTCACCGTCGATCGGATCGTCGGCACGCGGGCCGCCAAGACCGCCCTCGGCGCCGCGACAGGTGCCGCCCTCGTCGACATGGAGACGCTCGCCGTCGCCGAGGTCGCCAGCGCGGACGGGCTGAGCTGTCGTTCGCTGCGGGTGATCTCCGATGCGGTCGACGATGAACTGCCGACCGATGTCGGTCGCCTGGTGGCCGCCCAATCACCGCTGCGGCGTTTGGGGGGCGTGATCGGCGTGATCGGTCGCCGTCCGGGGGCGGCGCGCGACCTCTGGGGGCTCTGGGAGCGGGCGGTCGTCGATGGCCGCACGTTGGCGATGTCACTCGAGGCCCTGGTGGCCTCGCTGCCCGCCGCGGGCGGGCTCGGGGCCGCGGTCACCGGCCGACGAGCAGGCCCGTGAGCAGGCTCCGCGGCAGGTCCGCGACCGGTTCACGGCCGGTGAGGCCCACCGCCGAGGCGGCCGCTGCCGCCGCCAGTCGGCCGCTGCGCACCGCGCCTTCCATCGTCGATGGCCAGCCCGTGGCGGTCCAGTCACCCGCCAGAAAGAGATTCGACACCGTGGTCGCACACCGTGGCCTGACCGCCTCCACCCCTGGCCTCACCGACAGCACGGCGGTGGGATCGGTGACCACCTTCGCGGCCACCAGCGTTGCCCGCCGCGCCGCCGGGAAGACCGCCCGTAGTTCCTCGACCACCACGTCGCGCAGCCCGTCCCGGTCCCCCTCGAAGACACCCCGCGAGGCGCTGATCACCACCTGGCAATAACCGGGAGTCGCCTCGTCCGGTCGAAAGACCCACTGCGAGACACGGCCGACGAGCACCGCGTGTGGCAGATCGATGCACGCCCGGTCAAACCAGAGGTGCACCGCCGTGATCGGCGACCCCGCGAATCGGTCGTCAGCCGGGGGCACCACGTCGGGGGCGAGGCGGGCAGCGGCCTTCCACGGCACGGCGATGATCAGCGCGTCGCACGGCGTCGCCGCCCCGTCCCCGGCGACGGCCAACACGCGGCCGTCGGCGGCACGCTGGACAGCGTTGACGAAATGGCCTGTCTGCATGGCCACGCCATGCTCTACGAGCCAGTCCACGAGTCGCTCGCCGAAGAGCGTGCCCAGAGGGGCCATGGGCACAAGCAGATCGGCCGCCTGACGGTGCGCAAGGAACCCGTCCACGACCACCTTGCGGGCCGCGGCCACGTCCACGAGGTCGATCGATTCGCCAAGCGCGCTCTCGATCAGGGGCTGCCAGAAGAGGCGGATCAACCGCTCCGGCTGACCGACCGACCGCAGCCACTCGAGGGCCGTCGGCCTGGGGCTCGGAAGTCGCTCCCGCCACACCGCCAGCCCCACCATTCCCGAGGCCAGCGTCCACCGCTCCCGGAACGACAAGTGTCGCAGCCCCGCCAGCAGCGGCACCAGGTGCAACGGTGCCGGCCAGCGCCGCGACGGGGTGCACGCGGCACGCCGCCCGTCGGGACCGATGAACCACAGCGTCCGGTCGCGGCGGAATGCATCGGCCAACCCGGTCCGGCGGCACAGATCGAGGAAGTTGGTGCAGCAGCCCATCGCCACGTGCTGGCAGGCGTCCACGAGACCGCCCCCCACCGGGTCCTCGAACGACGCCGCCCTGCCACCCGCACGACGGCGGGCCTCGAGCACCGTCACGGACGCACCGGAGTCAGCCAACGCCTCGGCGGCGGCCAGGCCCGCCAGGCCGCCGCCGACGATCGCGATGCGGGGACGCTCGTGAGACATGGCGGAGGCAGGACCCGGGGCGGCGCGGCACCCGAACGGATTCTACCTCCCCCGGGTCCGGCGGCTGCGGCCCGGGCCGAGCAGCAGCCCGCGGGCGGCCGCCGCCAGCAGCAGCGGCCGTGCGGGCTTCACCCGCCGCGAAAAGATGCCGCGACCGGCCGCCCGAACCGCCCGCAACAAGGATCGATAGACACCGAACATCGCCCGGAAGGCGACGCGGCCGTCCGTGGTGAGCAGCCGGTCCAGCGCTGCCGCCCGCGCGAAACGCTCTTCGGCCCGCGCGATCAACCGCTGGGCCAGCCCGTCGAAGCCGTCATGGAACACTCCGGCACGGAGTTCCTCGGCCGTACAGCCGCAGGCCACGAGGTCCTCGGCAGGTAGGTAGATCCGCCCGCGGTGCAGGTCCTCGGGGATGTCGCGGAGGATGTTGGTGTACTGGAAGGCGATCCCGCAATCATCGGAACACTCGATCGCGGCCGGGGCGAGAAAGCCCCACACGTGGACCGCCGCGACGCCGACGGCCGACGCGACCTTGCGGCAGTAGTCATCGAGTTCGGCGGCCGTGTCATACGAATGCCGAACGAGATCCATCCGCACGCCGTCGAGAATATCGTCGATCGCCTGCCGGGGCACGGCGAACCGCCGCACGGTGTCCGCGAGCGCCCGCAGGATCGGCTCGTCGCTCCAGCCACCTTCGAGCGCCGCCGCCACCGCGGCGGCGAACCGGTCGAGCCCGCGGCGGGCCTCCTCGGAATCGACGGCCTCGTCGACGATGTCGTCGGCCAGGCGGCAGAAGGCGTAGAGGGCGGTGGTGCCGCGTCGTTTAACGCCGGGCAGCAGCCGGATCGGCAGGGCGAAACTCGACCCGGCGGAACGCAGCACGGCGGCGCAGGCCAGGTGATCGCGGTCGAGCGTCGTCATGCCCGCCCCCCGAGCCACCGGCGCAACGCAGCGGCGGCGGTGCGGGCGGCGAGTCGCAGCGTCGCAAGCCCGCCGACGGTCGGGCGGCGCGCGAGCGTGTCGTAGCCGGCTGCCTCGATCGCATCGGCGACGGCCAGCCCGCCCCCGAGGAACAGGCCGATCGCCGGCCGCAAGGCCCGCGGCCCGCGTTCCGGCAGGGCTGCGCCGGCGGCGAAGCAGTCGCGTGCCCAGGCTACCAGGTCGCGAACAAGCGACCGCACCGCCGGGCAGGCCGGGGCAACCGCCAGCATCGCCTCGTCGACACCGTGGGCGGCCATGTCCCGTTGCGGCACATAGATGCGGCCGGCCAGGCGGTCGCGGGTGATGTCCTGCCAGAAGTTGACAAGCTGCAGCCCGGTGCAGATGGCGTCCGACATCGCCACGAGCGATGGATCTCGGCACCCTTCGAGGCCGAGCACGATCCGGCCCACGGGATCGGCCGACCGGCGGCAGTAGTCCAGCAGGGCGTCGCGGCTGGCATAGCGGGTGATCGTCTGATCCCGCTCGAAGGCATCGATCAGATCGACGAACGGCTGCATCGGCACGCCCGTCTCGGCCACCGTCTCGGCCAGGGCGACGTAGACAGGATGCCCCGGCCGCCCCGCGAAACAGTCCTCCAGGCCACGTCGCCACTCGGCCAGCGCTGCCGCCGCGGCCTGCGGCGATGCGGACTCGTCTGCCAGGTCGTCGGCCCAGCGGGCGAAGGCGTAGACGTTGGCCAGATGCTGCCGCAGGCGACGCGGCACGAGCCCCGTCGCCACGGTGAAGTTTTCGTAGTGGCCGGCGGCCACGGCACGGCAGAAGGCGCGGGCCGCGGCCGGGTCGCCCCCGGTCGGAAGCGGCGCGATCTCCCAGGCGGTCGGATCACGGCGGGCGGCGGGAACGGAACTGGGGGTCATAGGCGTGGTGACGCAAACCTCATCCGCAAAGCGGCGCGGAAGGCTCGGCTCTCTGGCCGGACCGACCGTCTTGCCCTACGATGCGAGGGAACCGACGACGTTGTACCGCATCTCCGACCGACTCCCGAAGCGTCCTGGAAACGCCCCTGCTGTGAAGCTCCTGCTGGCGAGTCCCCGTGGCTTCTGCGCGGGGGTGAACATGGCGATCGAGACGCTCGAGACGGCGATCCGCCTCTACGGGACGCCGATCTACGTGTTCCACGAGATCGTCCACAACAAGCACGTCGTCGACCGCTTCGTGAGGGAGGGGGCGGTGTTCGTGGACCGCGTCGAGCAGGTGCCCGAGGGGGCGGTGCTGCTGTTTTCGGCGCATGGCGTCGCTCCGGAGGTGCGTCGGGTGGCGGCTGCCCGCCGCCTCAACGCCATCGACGCCACCTGCCCGCTGGTGACGAAGGTGCATCTCGAAGCGATCAAGTATGCGAAGCAGGGCTACCGCATCATGCTGATCGGCCACGAGGGGCACGACGAAGTGATCGGCACGATCGGTCAGGCGCCCGACGCCTTCACGCTCGTGGAGACGGCCGAGGAGGTCGACCTGCTGCCGTTCGGACCGCACGACAAGCTCGCCTACCTGACACAGACCACGCTCTCGGTGGACGACGCCTCGCGGATCATCACTCAGCTGAAGGCGAGGTTTCCGCAGATCATCGGCCCCCCCAAGGATGACATCTGCTACGCCACGCAAAACAGGCAGGAGGCCGTGCAGATCCTGTCGGCGGGGGCCGACATCGTGCTGGTGCTCGGCAGCCAGAACAGTTCCAACAGCCAGCGACTGGCGGAACTCGCCCGCGAGGGCAGCATCGCCGCCCACCTGATCGACGGTGCCGACGAGATCGATCCGGACTGGTTCACGGGAGACGAGACCGTCCTGATCACGGCCGGCGCCAGCGCCCCGGAGCGTGTCGTGCAGGACTGCGTCCGATGGCTCCGGGACCGTTTTTCAGCCGAGGTCGAGGAGCGGACGATCCGCGCGGAGGAGGTCTACTTCCCGCTCCCCAAGGAACTCCGCTCCGCGGCCAACGCCGCCCGGCTGCCGACGGCCTGATCCGGGCTTGCCGATTCGGGCCGCGGCGAGGCAGGCTAGAGGTGTCATGGCTGCCCCCGCCACACGCTGCCTGCACGACGGTGCCGAACTGGGAGTCGCCATCCTCGGCGCCGGCTTTGGCGGCCTCTGCATGGCGATCCGGCTCCGCCAGCGCGGCCGCCGGGACGACGTGGCGATCCTCGAGCAGGCGTCCGACCTCGGCGGCACGTGGCGGGACAACACCTACCCCGGCTGCGGCTGCGACGTGCCGGCGCAGCTGTACTCGTACTCCTTCGCCCAGAACCCCTACTGGA
>VGYP01000077.1 GCA_016872955.1 Planctomycetota bacterium | reverse complement strand
AACAAGGCCCCGACTGTCCAACAATTGGGGTCCACCTCAAACATCCTTCAACCATGGCCAACCGCGGCTTGCCTTTCCGACAGGTGTCGACCTGTGTGAGTGCACCGGTCACTTTTGGAACCTGATGGCTTGACCCACGGGATGCTGATGTGCCGACCCTTGCGGGCGTCGATCGACTGACCGCGTCGTGGAGACGGGGTATGGTTGGCACGAACGATAAGTTGCTGGGGGAAAACCGCCGGTTTGTAGCCGGCGAGTTCAAGCCCAAAGAGGCCTACTACCGTGCGATCGCGGCCAAATAGATGCCCAAGGTGCTCTGGATCGGCTGCTCCGACTCCCGCGTCAGCGAGCACCAGCTGACCGGGTCGAAGCCCGGGACGACGTTCGTGCATCGCAACGTGGCCAACATCGTGGCATTCAAAGACGCGAACGTCTCGACGCTCCTTGAATATGGCGTGGAGTACCCGGGGATCGAGGACATCATCGTCTGCGGCCATACCCGCTGCGGAGGGATCACGGCGATCGTAGATGGCGTCCGCGAGCACTACATCGCCGACTGGCTCTGCATCGCGACCGGCGCCGAGCAGGCTGCCGACCGGATTACGAAAGAGCGAAAGCTGAACCGCGAATAGAAGCTGGCGGTGCTCACCGAAGAGATTGTGAAGCTGTAGATCAAGCATCTCAAGAATCTGGCCCTGATCCGAAACTGTACGCGGTTTGTCCGTTGCCGTGAATCCACGGCCGGCTCTACCGCGTCGACGACGGTACGATCACCTCGATCCGCACAAACGGCGTGCCAACGCCTCGAGATGTTCCATCACGCTGCTGTCGACCAGCCGGGTGCCCGCCAGGTTCACGACCACGTCGTTGCCCTGCATGAGCCCTAACGGCACGATCTGCCGGCGGAGGGAATCCAGTTGCTGAACACGGTGGAGCCGGCGGCATCGATCCGGACGGTGTGGCCATCGAGCGTGGTGACTTTTAGGAAGGGCTTGAGAAGGACGTCAGCGGCACGCCGCTGAGGGCATAGATCGTGAACTTCAGGGCGATGCCAGATTCCGACCCCCACGAGAAGGTCGGTGGCCAGCACGCCGACGATCGTGGCGACGAAGATCAGGAGCTGTTGCAAGCCAATGCGGAAGACATTCACGAACTCGCGGGGCGAGCCGAGTCGGAAGCCGGTGTAGACGAGTATCGCGGCCAGTGCCGAGAGCGGAATCGTGTGGATCAGGCCAGGAGCGAAAGCCACGAACGCCAGCATGAACAGGCCGCGCCAGAGAGCGGCGAAGCGGGTGCGGGCCCTGCTGTCGATGTTGGTCTTGCTGCGGACGATCTTTGAGATCATGGGTAGCCCGCCGATCGCTGCGGCTGCCGTGTTCGCCAGGCCCACCGGCAGCAGAACGCGGTTCATGTCGGTCTTTCGCTTCCAGGGATCGAGCAGGTCGATCGCCTTCGCCGACAGGAGTGACTCGACGCTGCCGACCAGGGCGAACATGACGACCCATCAGGCGGCAGCGAACCGCTGGCCGGGGGCGGTGAACACCGTGAAGTCGGGCAGCGTCACCGCGGCCAACAGGTTGGCCGGCACGTTCACCAGCAACGACGGCCCGACGGCGTATTCCCGCGCGCCGACTCGGTAGTAATGGTCGTTGGCGAGGTCGAGCCAGAGGCCCATTGGGATGGCAGCCGCGAGCACGAGAAGCTGCGCGGGAAGGTATCGCAGCCAGGCGGGGCGGAGTCGCGACCGGAGCACCGGCCAGCCGAACAGGGTCACCAGGCTTACGAGCCCGATCAGCGTGATGGCTGGATTGAGATGAAGGATCTTCTCGGGCAGCTCGTAGAGCACCTCAAGCGGCTCACCCTGGGCGTTCTGGCCGAAGACGACGGGCAGTTGCTTGGGGCAGACGATGAGGCCGATCGCCGCCAGCATGCTGTGCACGACGGCCGTGGGGAACAAGTGGGAGAGCGACCCCGCCCGTAGCAGGCCCAGCGCGACCTCCACGACGCCCGCCACGCAGCCGACGGCCAGCACGACGGGATAGGCGGCATGATCGGACGCCGGGCGAGAGATCGGGCCGCTGTTCCAGCTGCCAGACCATGCCCGCCAAGCCGCGGACCGCCAACAACGACGCGACCACCACCTCGGTGCGATCGGCGGGTGCGACCGCAAGCGCGGAGAGTTCCTGTTGGATCACGTCGTAGGCGACCTCGTCCGAACCCGCGTCGCCCCGGCACATCTGGGCGACCTCACGAAATCGGCTCCGCAGGCCGCGGGCCGATACCTCTTCGGGGCCGATGCGGCTGGCCACGTCGGCCACGCCAGAGCTTGCGGGCGGCCCGTCGTTCCATGGCGCGGGGCGAGCGACCCTCCCCGCCGCTGGCAAGGAGACGGTTCCGGAAGGACGGGTCGAGGTCGTCGCGCAAGCGTTGGGTCGTATCGCTTTCGGTGAGCGTCCATCGGACCGCAGTATCGCTCTCGTGCCGCAAACCCTTGAGGAGCAGTGCCCGCTGCACGTCGATGAGCCGCGCCCGGCCGCCGGCCAGCGGCGGCGAGGCACGCTCCCCGAGTTCATCGGTTAGCACCGCGTCGACATCGAGCGTGCGAATCCGACCGTGGCCCAGCGCAGCGCGGTAGAAACTCTCGTCCATGCAGGGCGTGCATCGGCATGGCAGCCCCGCAGGCGACGGGCGGTTCGATGGAGAAGGTTGCCCCGACAACGGCGGCGTGCTTCTCGGCCGCCTTTTCGTCGTCTTCTGACGAGTCCTCCTGCGGTTCTTCGCAGGGGGGCGAATCAGTCCGCTGATCGTCGCTCGCGAGCGACGTCTCCCCGAACAGGACCGCTCGACTGCCGATCCCCACCGTGATCACCGTGGCGGCCAGGAACAGCACGATGGCGGCTCGCGGGAGCCCACCGAGCAGCGGGAAAAGTCACGGTGCAGACTTGGTCTCCCCAGTGCTTCCGCCAGCCACGGACGAGCGTACCCGGCGGTCCACGGGGGGGGCAATGCGGCTTGCCACACGATGCCGACCGCCCAGCAGCGACGACATTCCGGTAGCGTAAGGGGATGGTCGACTCATTCCCCACCGCCGAGCGTCGGTCGATCCGTCTCGGTTTTGCCGGCTTCTGGGACAGCTTCGATCCGCGGGACAACTTTTTCACAAACCTGCTGGCGACCCGCTGGCGGATCGAGCTCTCGGACGAGCCGGAGTACCTGATCCACTCCTGCATCGGCCGGCGTCGGCATGACCATCTCCGCCACGACTGCGTGCGGATCTTCTACACCGGCGAGAACGTGCGGGCGGACTGGCATTCGACCGACTGGGCCTTCACGTTCGAGCACACCGATCATCCGCGGCACTTCCGCTTGCCCCACTGGCCCTTCTACGTCGACCCGCCGCGGCTCGTGAAAGCACCGCCGGCAGCCGCGGTGGATGTCGAGACCTTTCTCGCCGGCCGGAGCCGGTTCTGCGGCTTCGTCGTCTCCAATCCGCTGTGTGCGACACGAAACGAGTTTTTCCGCCGGCTTTCGCGGTATCGGCGGGTCGACTCGGGCGGCAGGCTGTTCAACAACATCGGTGGGCGGGTCGCCGACAAGCGAGCCTTCCTGTCGGAGTGCCGCTTCACGATCGCGTTCGAGAACGAATCCTATCCCGGCTACACCAGCGAGAAGGTGGCCGAGCCGATGCTCACCGGCACGCTCCCCATCTACTGGGGCGACCCGCTCGTCGGCGACGAGTTCGACACCCGGAGTTTTCTGTCGTTTCACGACACGCCGCCGGGACCGGGAGTGTCGCCCTCGGCCGCCCTCGACACGCTCGTCGAGCGGGTGGTGGCCGTCGACCGTGACCCGGACCTGCTGGCCGCGGCCTTGGCCCATCCGTGGTACCGAGGCAACCGCGTGCCACGGTGCGCCGACGCCGAGGCGATCCTCGATCAGTTCGCGAGGATCTTCGTGACGCCGATCGAGCGGGTGGCCGGGCGACGCGGACTCGTTCGGAGGCTGGGACTCGATCACCTTCCCGACGCGGCTGCGAGCGTGCGCCGCCGCATCACGCGAAAATGGCGGCAGTGGAAGAACCGGGCGGCGATGGCGGTCGGTGAGCCGCGCCGCGGCACGGGCCGCCGCCGGTGGCAGGCGAGCGTCGTCCTGCGACGGCGGGCTTGTTCCACGGGCTACGGACGCTGAATCGGGATCAAGGGTGGGATGACCGTGGCAGGCGGGGCCTCGGGGGGCAGATAGGCCGCGGGTGGCTGGTTGGACGGAGGCTGAACCGGGGCCGCGACCGGCCGCACGGGCACCGCTGGGGCCGCGGCGGCGGGGGCCGCGACCGGGGCGGGCTTGGCAGCCGTTGCCGGCACCTGGGGCGGGAGGGCGCGGGCGGTGACGTCGGCGATCAAGGACGCGACCTCCGCGTGGTAGGCCAGGCCGCGGGCCTGGTAGATGTCGGCGGGCGTCACGCCTCCCCGGCCGTAGAGCATCGCGTTGGCATTGTTGTCGAGCGACAGGCTCGCGCCGTTGACGGAGACGCCCACGAACAGGCCGCGGGAGCGGGCATAGGAATAGATCTCGGCCCCCAGTCGCGCGTCGGTGCCGGCATTGGCCGACCGGCCGATCGGGCCGAGGGCCACGTTGGCGTCGGCTCCGAGCGTGACCTTCTCGCCGCGGAGCATGCCCTCGAGGCTGCGGGGCGTGGCGAACACCAGCACGATGTCGGCCGCCTGCACGCCCGCCTGAAAGCCGAGGCTGCCTCCCCCCATGGTCACCATGGTCGGCGGGCTCCACGTGCCGTCACCGCGGCGGACGAGCAGCACGCCCTTGCCGAAGTTGACGCCGAGAATGAAGCCCCCCTTGAGCATGTTGGGGAAAATGGCGATTCCCTGCGCCGTTCCCAGCATCGCGGGCGGGATCGAGTCGATATGCAGGCGACCGAACTCGTCGACGACCTGCTGGGCGGCCTGGACGGTCCGCAACTCTTCGGTGGCCGCGGGCAACGCGACCTGGGCCGAGCCGGAGGATGCAACGAGCATCACGGCCAGACTGGCGACCAACGCGAGGCGCATGGGCGAATCCTTTCGCGAATGCGGGACGGAGCCGGGCAAGGCGACCGGGCGACGGAAGGGTAGCGAACCGGGGCAAGCCTGGTCGAGGCCGATTTTCAGGCCGTCAGCCGGTCGTGGGCCTCGCGAACCAGGGCCTCGGTCTCGTCCCAACCGATGCAGGCGTCGGTGATCGAGACGCCGTAGGCCAGGGTGGCCCGGTCCGCGTGCGCCGGCTGGCTGCCGGGGTTGATGTTGCTCTCGAGCATCATGCCGACGATCGACGTGTCGCCCCCGCGCCGCTGCTCGAGGACGTCGTGCCAGACGGCGGCCTGACGGGTGTGATCCTTGCCCGAGTTGGCGTGGCTGCAATCCACGACGATCCGCGGCGGCAGACCAGCCTTCTCGAGCTTGGTGCGGGCCTCGAGCATCACCTCGGGCGCGTAGTTGCTGCCCGAGCGGCCGCCCCGGAGCATCAGCACGCCCCACGGGTTGCCGGTCGAGGAAACGACGCAGGTGCCGCCATCGTTGTCGATGCCCAGGAACGAATGGGGCGTGCGGGCCGACTGCATGGCGTCGATCGCCGCCTGCAGGGAGCCGTCGGTGGAGTTCTTGAACCCCACCGGCATCGAGAGTCCGCTGGCCATCTGCCGGTGGGTGGGACTCTCCGTGGTGCGGGCGCCGATCGCGCCGAGCACGATCGTGTCGGCGATGTACTGCGGCGTGATCGGTTCGAGGAACTCCGTGGCCGTCGGCAGGCCTCGCGCCGCGATCTCGATCAGCAGGCTGCGGGCCAGCCGCAGGCCTGTGGCGACGTCGAACGTGCCGTCCATGTGGGGGTCGTTGATCAGACCCTTCCAGCCGACCGTTGTCCGCGGCTTCTCGAAATAGACCCTCATGATCACGAGCACGCGGTCCGCCACCCGGTCGGCCAAGGCCTTGAGTCGCGCCGCGTAGTCGCGGGCCGCGTCGGGGTCGTGGATCGAGCAGGGGCCGACGACCACCATCAGCCGCGGGTCGTCGCCGGCCAAGATGCGTTCCACGTCGCGTCGGCCCGCCACGATGGTGGCGGCGGCGTCGGGCCCCAGCGGCAGCACGTGGCACAGCCGCGCCGGCGGCACGAGCGGCTCGAGGCTGCGGATGCGGAGATTACCGGTGGCGGGGACCGAGCCCGGCGGAGCGACGGTGTTCATGCTCTCAACTCTACCGCATGAACTCCCGCCGGTCAGGCCGCGGGCGGGTGGCGGCCGATTGACCATCCGGCGGGCGGCTGGTTCAATCCGGGTCCGGAGCAGACACCGTCCGGCCACGCGGTCCCCGCCGCGGTGCCGGTCGGCGCGGCAGGAGGATCGAGGCACCGGCGGAAGGGAAGGAGTTCCCGGGCGTGACGAAGCACTTGTTCGTGACCGGCGGCGTGGTCAGTTCGCTGGGCAAGGGGCTCACCAGCGCCTCGATCGGTATGCTCCTCGAAGCCCGCGGCCTGCGGGTGCGGATGCAGAAGCTCGATCCGTACATCAACGTCGATCCGGGCACCATGAGCCCGTACCAGCACGGCGAGGTCTACGTCCTCGACGACGGCAGCGAGACCGATCTCGATCTCGGCCACTACGAGCGGTTCACGTCGACCCCGCTGACTCGCCGCAGCAATTATACGACGGGCCAGATCTACCTGTCGGTCATCAACAAGGAGCGGCGCGGTGAGTTTCTTGGTAAGACCGTGCAGGTGATTCCGCACATCACCAACGAGATCAAGGAGGTGGTCAAGCAGCTCACTGATTCCGACACCGACGTGGTGATCACGGAGATCGGCGGGACCGTGGGCGACATCGAGAGTCTTCCGTTCCTGGAGGCCATCAGGCAGATTCCGCTGGAGGTGGGCCGCGACAACTGCATGTTTATCCACCTCACGCTGGTGCCGTACCTGAAGGCCGCCGGCGAACTCAAGACGAAGCCCACCCAGCATTCGGTCGGTATCCTCCGCCAGATCGGCATCCAGCCCGACGTCCTTGTCTGTCGCACCGAGCGATCGCTCGACGTCTCCGACCGGGAAAAGATCGCCCTCTTCTGCAACGTGCCGATCGATTCGGTGATCGAGGAGCGGGACAAGGACTTCTCGATCTACGAGGTGCCGCTCTCCCTGCAGGGCAATCGAATCGACGACATCATCCTGCGGCGATTCGGGCTCTCGGCGCAGGCCGCCGACCTCGATGAATGGCACGAGATCCTGCATCGCCTGCGGAATCCCGAGCACGAGGTCTCGATCGCGCTGGTCGGCAAGTACGCCGAGCACCGCGACGCCTACAAGAGCATCTACGAGGCGCTTGACCACGGCGGCATCGCCCACAAAACGACCGTCCGGGTGCAGCCGATCAAGAGCGAGGACATCGAGCGGGAGGGTGCGGAACGGCTGCTGGCGGGCTTCGACGGCCTGCTCGTGCCGGGCGGCTTCGGCGAGCGGGGCATTGAGGGCAAGGTGGAGGCGATTCGGTTCGCCCGCGAGCGGGGGCTGCCGTTCCTCGGTATCTGCCTCGGCATGCAGTGCGCGGTGATCGACTTCGCCCGCCATGTGGCAGGGCTGAAGGACGCACACTCGACCGAGTTTGCCCGCGACACGCCTCATCCCGTCATCTGCCTGATGGAGGAACAGCAGGGGGTCGAGCACAAGGGAGGCACCATGCGGCTGGGCGCCCAGCCCTGCCTGCTCGCGGAGGGCACGCGATCGCTCGCGGCCTACGGCCGGGCCGAGATTTCGGAGCGGCACCGGCACCGCTACGAGTTCAACCAGCGGTATCAGGAGCAGCTGGAGGAGGCGGGCCTGGTCGTGGCCGGCACGAGCCCCGACGGGGGGCTCGTCGAGATCGTCGAGGCGGCCGACCATCCCTGGTTCGTGGCCGTGCAGTTTCATCCGGAGTTCAAGAGCAAGCCGACGGCAGCGCATCCGCTGTTCGCGGGGCTCGTGGCTGCGGCCGTCGAGCGGCATGCCGGCAGTGCCTGGGTGGCGGAAGCCTGAAACGGAGTCACGGCCCCATGAGCGACGAGACACCCTCCGACTCGACCGACGCGACGATCCCCGGCGAGATGCGGCCCGACGCCCCGCCGCCAACGTTCGAGTTCCTGGTGCACACGTTGTTCACGCAGTCGTTGATGGCGCTCGGCCGCATCCCGAATCCGATCACGAAGCAGTCGCAGGTCAACATGGCCACCGCCAGGCACTTCGTCGACACGCTCGGCATGCTCGAACGCAAGACGGCCGGCAACCTCACGACCGACGAGCAACGGCTGCTCGAGGAGGTCCTGCACCAGTTACGCATGATGGTGCTGACGGGAGACACGCACGCCTGATGGCCGCGGAACTCCTCGACGGACGGTCGCTGGCCACTCGAATCGAGGACGGCTTGCGTGCCGAGGTGGGCACCTACGCAACTCTGTTCGGCCGCCGGCCGCGGCTGGTCGTGGTGCTCGTCGGGGGTATGGCCGCGAGCGCCTCGTACGTGAAGAGCAAGGCCGCCGCCGCCACCCGTGTCGGGATCGACTCGGAGGTGGTCGCCGTGCCCGGCACCGCGACCACCGAGGAACTCGTCGCGCTCGTGACCGCGATCGCCCGCGGTGATCATGGGGCGGCCGATGGCATTCTCGTGCAGCTGCCTCTGCCGCTGCAGGTCGACAAGACGGCCGTGCTCGACGCCGTGCCGCCCGATCGTGACGTCGACGGATTCCATCCGGAGAACGCCGGACTGCTCTCCCAGGGTAGGCCCCGCTTCATTCCCTGCACGGCTGCGGGCGTGCAGCGCATGCTGATCGATGCCGGCGTGGAGACGGCGGGGCGGCGCGTGGTGATCGTGGGCCGCAGCGACATCGTGGGCCGCCCGCTGGCGCTTTTGCTCTCCGCGAAACCGCCCCGTGCGCCCGCGCCGGTCGGTGCCAGCGGCTGCGACGCTACCGTGACGCTCTGCCACAGCCGCTCGACGGACCTGCCGAGCCTGTCACGGCAGGCCGACGTGCTCGTGGCCGCGGTTGGACGGCCGGGGCTGATCACGGCGGACATGGTCCGGCCAGGTGCGACGGTGATCGACGTCGGCGTCAATCGGGTCGACGGCCGCCTCGTGGGTGACGTCGACTTCGAGCCAGTCCGCACGATCGCCGGCAGGATCACGCCCGTCCCGGGGGGCGTGGGACCGCTGACGGTGGCCATGCTCTTGGCCAACACGCTCCTGGCCGCCGAACTCCGCTCGCGGCAGGGATGAGCCAGGGCCCGGTACGCGGCGTGCCTCGCTCCTGGCCCGCGGCGCCGGCGCCGGCTCCCGAGGATGTTTACAGGCTGGTGTCCGGGCGATGCGGGCAGGTGAGCGACGCGTCGCAGCTCTCGATCTGCAACGTCGCGTGGGCCACGTGGAAGTCGTGCCGCACGCGGGCCGTGGCCGTCGCCAGGATGTCGGTGTGATCGGCCTCCGCGCCGGCGACGAGGTGGGCGGAGAGCGAAATCTCCGACGTGCTCGGGCCCCAGACGTGGAGGTCGTGCACCTCGGCGACGCCCGGGACGCGGGCCAGCGCGTCGTGGATCGCGGCCACGTCGACGCCCCGCGGCACGGCGTCGAGGGCGAGCTCGAGGCTCTCCTGGAGGAGGTTCCAGGTTCCGGCCACGATCACCACCGCGATCAGCACGCTGACCAACGGGTCGATCCAGCCGCGGCCCGTGACCGCGATGGCAATCCCCGCCAGCACCACGCCGGCCGACACCGCCGCATCGGCGGCCATGTGGAGGAAGGCGCCGCGAACATTGGCATCGGTGTGACCATGGCGGAAGAGTAGGGCCGTGAGCGTGTTGATGACGACGCCGAGCGCGGCCACCACGATCACGGTCGTGGACGCCACCGGCGCCGGCGCCAGGAGCCGATGCCATGCCTCCCAGAGGATCGCGCCGCAGGCGACCAGCAGCAGGATCGCGTTGGCCAGGGCCGCCAGGATCGTCGAACGCCCCAGGCCCCACGTGTAGCGTCCCGAAGGGGGGCGGCGGGACAGCCAGGCTGCTCCCCAGGCCAACAGCAGGCCGAGGACGTCGCCCGCGTTGTGGCCTGCATCGGCGAGCAGCGACAGCGATCCTGACAGGAAACCGGCGACCAACTCCGCCGCCACGAAGGCGAGATTGAGGCAGACGCCGATCGACATCGCCCGGTCGAGGTGACCGTCGGCGAGGCCCCGCGGGCCGTGGTGGTGATCGTGATCCATGCCGGTCGATCCCGTGGGGTGAGTCGTTCGCCACCGGCATGATAGCGATCGCCCCAGGCCAGCCAGTGGCAGGCCGGCCGAGCCTAAAGGGCTCGGTCGCGGCGTGCATCCGACGCTGGCGAGTGGCATGGATGGCGTCGTCTACACTGTCGGCTTGTCCGGTCCCTTGGCGAGGAGGTCGAGATGGGTGGAGACGTCTTTCGAGTGGCGGTGATCGGCCGCACCGGCCGCGGCGACTACGGGCACGCCATCGACGAGCTCTTCGCGGGGCTGCCCTCCGCCAAGGTCGTGGCCGCAGCCGACGACGAGCCCGCCGGGCTCGCCATGGCGGCCGCGAGGCATTCCCTGCCTGCCGCTGCCGCCTTCGCCGACTGGCGGAAGATGCTCGCCGACGTGAAGCCCGACGTGGTCGCGATTTGCATGCGTCACATCGACTGTCATGCCGAGATGGCGATCGCCGCGGCCGAGGCGGGCGTGAAGGGCATCCTCATGGAGAAGCCCTTCGTGCCCACGCCCGCCGCGGCGGATGCCGTCGTCGCGGCCTGCGAGACGCGGGGGACGAAGCTGGCCTTGGCGTTCGTGAACCGGCACTCCGCGGCCTACGGCGTGGCTCGCGACCTCATGGAAGAGGGCACGATTGGCCAGATCCTCGAGGTGCGGGCTCGCGGCAAGGAGGATCGCCGCGGCGGTGGTGAGGACCTCTGGGTGCTCGGCAGCCATCTGCTCGACCTGATGGCCGACCTCGGCGGCGCCCCCCGCTGGTGCCAGGCGACCGTCACGCTTGGAGGCAGGCCGATCGTGCCGGCGGACGCCGTCGACGGGCCGGAGGGCATCGGCCCGATTGCGGGCGATGCGGTCACGGCTACGTTCGGGCTCGCCGACGGTCCGCTCGGTTTCTTCGCGAGCGTCCGCGATGCC
>VGYP01000076.1 GCA_016872955.1 Planctomycetota bacterium | reverse complement strand
GGCGTGGAGGCCTTCCGGGGCATGAACATCGTCACGCCCACGGTGCACGACGGCCGGGTGTTCACGACGAGCTACGGGGGCGGGGCGTTTCTGTTCGCGATCGACCGTCCCGGTGCCGAGAAACCGGTCGCCCAGGTCTGGCGGAACAAGGTGCAGGGCTACATGTCGAGCCCGATCGTGATCGACGGCTACGCCTACGTGCACCTCCGCAACCAGCGGTTCGCGTGTCTCGACCTCGCCACCGGCAAGGAGGCCTGGATCACGAAGCCCTTCGGCCGCTACTGGAGCCTCGTGGCCAACGGCGACCGGTTGCTGGCGCTCGACGAGACCGGCGACCTACGGCTGCTCCGTGCCACTCCGCAGGCCTTCGAGTTGATCGGCGATGCCAAGGTGGCCGAGCAGGAGAGCTGGGCCCACCTCGCCGTCGAGGGACGGGAGCTGTACGTCCGCGATCTGGCGGGCCTCACCGCCTACCGGTGGAAGTGACCCGCCGGGCCCACTCGGCCACCTCGATCACGGTCACCGGCACGGCCCCCAGCCCGATCACCGCGATCCAGTCACGGCCCAGTTTCGAGCCGACCCGGAAGACTTCCTGTGCGAAGGGGAGCGTGACCACGGTGGGCTGCAGCAGCGCTCACAGGGTGATCGCGGCCAGCAGCCAGGGATTGGTGAAGAAGCCGATCTCGAAGGTCGTGCGGCGGGCGGCGGATGATGTCCGCCTCCTGGGAATCGAGGCCCAGCGCCAGCGCGGGCAGCTCGTCGGTCACGAGGTAGAGCCACAGGATCTGGATGGCCGCCAGCGGCGCTGGCCAGACGGCCAGGGCCGCCACGAACATCACCAGCACCTCGCCGGCGTTGCACGACAGCAGGTAGGGGATGAACTTCTGGATGTTGTCGTAGATGCCGCGGCCGTCCTCCACCGCCGCCCCGATCGAGGCAAAGTTGTCGTCGGTGAGCACCATGTCGGAGGCCTCCTTGGTGACGTCGGTCGCGCGATACCCATCGCGATGCCGATGTCGGCCGCCCGCACGGCCGGCGCATCCTTGACGCCGTCGCGGCGGCGGCCACCTACGCGTCGTCTTGGCCGTCGAGCTCCGCACCGGTCACCGCCCGGCCGGCCCAGTTCCCTGGCGATCGCCACGGCCGTGGCCGGATGCCGGCCACGCGGCAGGTCTCGACGGCCGCCTCGGTCGCGCCCTTGGTCTCGAGCATGCGGCGACCGTCGGCCAGCCGCACGACGACGCTCATCCGCTGGCGGTCGAAGTCGCAGGGAATCTCGAACTCCACCTCGCCGTCCAACTCGCCCCGTGACACGCCCCCCCTTGATCGCCATCACGACCAGCGCTCCCGCGGTGGGATCGCCCACCACCTGCCAGGAGACGCCGCCGGCCGAGGGCTGCACCTCGGCGTTGTTGCAGCGGGCCGCGATCTCCAGCAGCCGCCGCAGGTCGGCGTCCGTCGACGCCGCGGCCGATGCCGTGTCGTCACCGGCAGACCGGGACGGCCGGAACTCCCCGTGCGGTGCGTAGCCTGAGCCGGTCACCTGCCAGCGGCCGCCGGCCGTCACGACCTCCCGCACGGTCATCTCGTCTCGGGTCAGCGTGCCGGTCTTGTCGGTGCAGATCACCGTCACGCTGCCCAGCGTCTCGACGCTCGGCAGCCGACGGACGATCGCGCTTCGCGGCACTATCCGCTGCAGCCCGATGGCCAGCACGACGGTCACCACGGCGGGCAGGCCCTCGGGCACGGCCGCCACGGCCAGACGGACCGCCCGGCTGAGTACGTCGTCGAACTTCCCGTCGGCCCAGATCGCCCCGATCGCACCTGCCCGCCAGACGTCGAGCGCCAACATCTCGCCCACCACCACGAGGCAGACGGCGATCAGCACGCGGCCGAGTTCGGCGTTCATGCCGGTGGTGACCACGACGGCCTCGGCATGGCCGGCCGCCACGAGCGTGCGGGCGTGCACCGTCGTGCGACGGTCGCCGAGCGCCACCTCGACGGCCGCGTCGGCCCCCGCCTCCTTTTCGACCGGCACATTCTCGCCGCCGCCGCCCGCCGCCGGGCGGCGGCGGGCGGATCGAGACCACGCGCGAGATCGGTGCCGAACCGCTTCGCGACCTCGTCCGTCCGCAACGCGTGCCAGACGGGTGTCGGTGGCACGGCGCCGCTCCTCACCCCAGGCGGCGGCGGAAGTCGACCAGCGAGTCGGCGGCGTCCCGGACCCGTCGATGGCTCATCGGCTTGGCGAGGATCATGCCTGCCACGAAGCCGGCGACGTGCGCCGAGTAGGCCACCCCGCCACTGGCACCGCTGCCGGAGTCGAAGAAGCCGCTCATCACCTGGAACAAGAACCAGATCCCCACGGCGACGTAGCCGGGCACGTCAATCATCATCCGCAACGCGATCACGCTGACCCTGCGGGAGGGATGGAGCACGAGATAGCCACCGAGCACGCCCGAGATCGCGCCGCTGGCCCCCAGGCACGGCGTCAGGGCGGCCTCGCCGGTCGCGTTGAGCGCCACGAACGCCAGGGAGGCGAGCACTCCGCAGGCCAGATAGAAGGCCAGATAGGTGGCGTGGCCCATGTCATCCTCGATGTTGTCGCCGAAGATCCAGAGGAACCACATGTTGCCAAGCAAATGCATCACGCTGCCGTGCATGAAGATCGCCGTCAGCAGTGTCATCCAAACGGGCACCGGTGTTTCCCGCAGTCCCGGTACCGGCACCTCGACCACCCCGGAGGGCGTGCGGATCACCCGCGACTCGTCGGGGCTGACCTTGTCCTCGCCGGTCACGATCTCGGCCGGCACTTGGACGTAGGCCATGGTGAAGTTCTCGTCGATGCCCTCGGGCCGGAAGCCTCGCTGGAGCACGGCGAACACGAACACATTGGCGACGATCAGGGCGATCGTCACCAGCGGAAACGTGGTGCGATCCGAGTTGTCGTCGCCGATCGGGAAAACCATCTGTCCGGGCCTCGCGGGGCTGAGGATGGGGGGCAGGACCAGCGGCACCACATGTCGCTTGCGGCTGCAAGAATAGCGGCGGCTACGGCGGCCGGGCGAACCGCCGACGGCGGTGGCCCGAAATCCCCCGACGGTTGCCCGGCGGCGGGGCCGCGGCTACACTTTCCCGTCTCGCAGGAGAAGCCGGAATCTCTCCCGCGGTGCCATCCCTCCGTCGGACGCCGATCGCCTGCCCCGAGATGCGATCGGAGGGCTCATCCGACGATTGCAGCAGGGCCGCAGCCATGATCCAACTGTTCCGGCACCAGCGTCAGTCGGTCCGTTCAGCCCCCCTTCGCCCCGCGGGCAGGCGTCGTCACGGACGGGCGACCATCGGCGGTGTTCCTGAGTCGCTCGAGCGAAGGTCGATGCTGGCGGCCGACGCGGCCACGCTCTCGAGCCTGGCGTGGCGAGGCCGGATCGCCGACGTGCATGCCGACCGGTGGATCGCCCGGGCGAACGCCACGGCCCTGCCGGCCGGCCTCGGTCTGGCCGCCGGCTGGTCCGCTGAGTCGCTTGGCGAGGGCTTTTTCTCGATCTCCACGCCCGCCGCGGGCATGGCCGACGTGCTCGGCTGGGCCGCGTCCAACCCGGCCATCGCCTACGTCGAGCCCGACTTCGCGATCGCCCCGACTGCCCTGCCGGCCGACCCGTTGTTCGGCTCGCTCTGGGGCCTGCATAACACCGGACGGTCCGGCGGCGTCGTCGATGCCGACATCGACGCTCCGGCAGCCTGGGACGTGACCACCGGTTCCCGCGGCGTGGTGGTGGCCGTCATCGACTCCGGCGTCGACCACGGCCACCACGACCTGGCCGCCAACATCTGGCGGAATCCCGGTGAGATCGCCGGTGACGGTCTCGACAACGACGGCAACGGCTTCGTCGACGACGTGCACGGCTGGGACTTCGCCAACGGCGATGCCGATCCGATGGACGACAACGGCCACGGCACGCACGTGGCCGGCACGATCGGGGCCGTCGGCGACAACGGCGTCGGCGTGGCGGGCGTCACCTGGCAGGTCTCGATCATGGCGCTGAAGTTCCTGTCGAGCACAGGCAGCGGCTCGACGAGCGGGGCGGTGGCGGCCATCAACTACGCCACGAGGATGAAGCGCGACTTCGGGGTCAACGTTGTCGTCACCAACAACAGCTGGGGCGGCAGCGGTTTCTCGGCCGCCCTGCGGGACGCGATCGTGGCCGGCGGCCGGCACAACATCCTGTTCGTGGCCGCATCCGGCAACCAGGGCGTCAACAACGACACCACTCCCCACTACCCCAGCAACTACGGCGACTCGGCCGTGATCTCGGTCGCTGCCAGCGATCGCTCGAACCGGCTGGCGAGCTTTTCCAACTACGGCTCCACGAGTGTCGACCTCGCCGCGCCGGGTGTCGCCATCTCCTCTACAACGCCGGGCAACGCCTACGCCAGCTACAGCGGCACGTCGATGGCCACGCCGCACGTCTCCGGCGTGGTCGCGCTGGTGGCCGCCGCCAATCCCGCCGCCACGGCCGCCGAGATCCGTGAGGCGATCCTTTCCACGACGACGCCCGTGCCCGCCTTCGCCGGCAAGATGGTGACCGGCGGCTTGCTGAACGCCGCCGCCGCCGTCGCCGCGATCCGACTGACGACTCCCATCGAGCCGCCGCCACCCTCCGACCCGGCACCCGTGGATCCCCCACCCACCGATCCCGATCCGGAGGCGCCGCTGCCCCCGCCCGAGCCGGTGGCCGTCGACATCGTCGACGTCACCCCCGACCCGCGGACCACGGCTGTGGAATCGATCACCGTCAGCTTCAGCCGCGGTGTGACGGGCTTCGATCTCACCGATCTCGTGCTCGTCAGGGGTGACACCGCCGTGTCGCTCGCCGATGCGGTGCTCGCCTCGGACGACGGCCTGACCTGGGTCCTGTCGGGCATCGCGGCCGCGACGGGCATCGAGGGCAGCTACACGCTCTCGCTGACGGCCGCGGACAGCGGCATCACCGCGGCCGACGGCGGGGCCCTGACCGGCGACGCGAGCGACACCTGGGTGATCGAAGTCCCGCGTTTGCCCGACGTCGGTGGCACGCTGCAGGACGCGCTGCGGGTGCCCGCGGCCACGGGCAGCCTCCGCCTCTCCGGCATCGTCGGCGACGGGCCGTCAGGCGGCCGCGACGTCGACATGTACCGGCTCCACCTGCTGGCCGGCCAGTCGCTGGTCATCGACGTCGACGCCCGGAGCCTGCCGTCCGCTTCGTCGCTCGACAGCTTCATCCGCGTGTTCGACGCCCGTGGTCGCCAGGTGGCCTCGAACGACGACTACGGTGGTTCTCGCGATAGCCGGCTCGTCGTGCGGGCCCGCAACAACATGTGGGTGTGCGTCGGCGTCTCCGGCTACGGCAACTCCCGCTACGATCCGCGTCGCACGGGTTCGGGCCGCAACGGCTCGACCGGCGGCTATCAGCTCGAACTCACGTTCGGTGCCCTGCCGGCTCGCGGCCGCTCCGATGCGATCCAGATGCTCGGCTTCACCGATAGCGAGACCCGGGCCGGTCGGCGGCAGGCGGCGGCGGCCGCGATCGGGCGGCTGCTATTCGCGGCCCTCGCGGAGCAACGCTGATTCGTCACCGCGTGAAGCGGTGAACCATCACGTGACGGTAGGCCTTGCCCGGATCGAGTTGGGGGCTCGGCCAGTCGGCATGATGGATCGAGTCGGGAAACTTCTGGGTTTCCAGGCAGATCGCAGCGTTTGGACCGTAGACCGCCCTGCCCTTCCCGGTCAGCGAGCCGTCCAGGAAGTTGCCCATGTAGACCTGCACGCTCGGCTGGTCGGTGAGGATCTCGAGCGAGCGGCCGCTCGCGGGATCCCGCAGCGTGACGGCCTTGCGGAGCTCGCCGTCGGGCTGCCAACCGCGGAGCACGTAGGCGTGGTCGACGCCCCGCGGAGCGCCGGCCGGCGGGTTCGGGGGCAGCGTCTCGATCGCCCCGCCGCACCGGGCCCAGGGCTTCCGCTCCGGCCTGAAATCGAAGCTGGAGCCCTCGACCAACGCGAAGGCGCCCGTGGGAATGCCGCCATCGTCGACCGGCAGGTAGCGATCGGCCGCGACGGCCAGTTCGTGGTCCTTGATCGACCCCGAGCCCTGACCGGCCAGGTTCCAGTAGGAGTGGTGCACCATGTTGACGACCGTAGCCGCGTCGCTGGTCGCCGACATCTCGACCACGAGTTCGCCGGCCGGTGTCAGGGTGTAGACGGCCTTGGCGACCAACCGCCCCGGATATCCCTCGTCGCCGTCTGGCGACACCAGGTCGAACTCCACCGCCGGCCCCTTCTCCGTCGCCCGCGGCGTTCCCTTCCAGAGCTTCTTGTCGAACCCGACCGTGCCACCGTGCAGGTGGTGCGCGCCGTTGTTGGTCGCCAGGCGGTACGTCTTGCCGGCCAGTTCGAAGGTGCCGGTGGCGATCCGGTTGGAGCAGCGACCACAGATCGCGCCGAAGTAGGGATGGCCCTTGAGGTAGCCTTCGAGCGAGTCGAAGCCGAGCACCACGTCCACCGGCTTGCCAGCCGCGTCGCCGGGCTTCGGGGGCATGATGAAGCTCGTTAGGATCGCACCGTAGTCGGTGATCGTCGCCCGCCAGCCACCGGGCACCTCGAGCGTGTACAGCTTGGCCTCGCTGCCATCAGGCAGCGTGCCGAAGGGACGGGCGGTGGGAACGGCCGCGACGGGCATGGATTTGTCCGCGACGGGTGCGGGGGCGGCCACCGCCGCGGTGCCGCCGATCAGCAGCACGGCGACCGCCAGCGGCATCGGTGAGCAGAATGGGCGTTCAACGGCTCGGATCATAACACGCCCCCCTCGGGTTCGAGATGGCCGAGATCATAGCAGCCACCGGGAGCTGGAAAAGCGGCCGGGGGCTGGGACGCGTCAGGCGGCCTGCTGCATCTTGCTGACCGTCCGGCTCTTGGCGGGCGGATTGCTGGCCGCCTCCTCTTCCTTCAGCGCGATCCAGCCGTCCACGCTCCACAGCCCGCCGCCGAAGGCCATTAGCGACAGGAGGCCACCGCAGATCGCGAGATTCTTCATGAACTGGATCGTCTGCAGCTGCCGCTGCGCTGCGTCGGAAAACCGCCAGAAGTCGTGAAAATAGAAGGTGGCCGCGCAGAGAAACACGAACAGGAAGATCGCCCCGAACCGGGTCCACGCCCCGGCGATCAACGACAGGCTGCCGAGCAGGAGCAGACCGATCGCACCGAACAGGGCGAACTTCGGATTGGGGACGCCCTCCGACGCCATGTACTCCGCCGTCTGCTGGAACTGCGGAATCTTGTTGCCCACGGCGCTCATCAGGAAGATTGCGGCGATGAGCAGGCGGGCGAGGAGCGAAACAAATCCCTTGACGGCCGTCGCAAGCTGGTCCATGGCGTACTTCTCCGCGCGTTCCGGCGGCACGCCGGGGGGCGGGGATGATGGCGAAGCGGGGTGGCCCGGGCAACCCCGAATTCAGGCCCGAAAATCGGCTCCGCGTCCGGCGCCGGGGCGTTGTCCGTCAAGCAGCCGGCCCGGCGACCTCGTCCCTGGTGATGCAGTGTAGCGCCCCGCGGCCGCGCACCAGTTCCCGGCAGTCGATCGGCTCGATCCGCCGGTCCGGGAAGCACTCCGCCAGGATCCGCAGCGCCGGCTCGTCGGTCGGCGCTCCGAAGACGGGCACCACCACCAGGCCGTTGGCAATGAAGAAGTTGAGATGGCTCGCGGGCAGTTGCGTGCCCTCGAAGGCAAACCGGGCGGGGATGTCGACGGGGATCACCTCCAGCCGCCGCCCGCGGGCGTCGCGGCAGGCTGCCAGCCGCTCCAGGTTGGCAGCGAGCGAGGCATGATTGGGGTCGCTGCGGTCGGGCTGCCGGGCCGCCAGCACCCGACCGGGCGCGACGAAGCGGGCCAACTGGTCGACGTGGCCGTCGGTGTCGTCGCCGGCCAACTCGCCGCCCACCCAGAGCACGAGGTCGACGCCCAGCCACTGCCGAATCGCGGCCGCCAAGGCATCGCGGTCGAGCCCCGGATTGCGGCGGCCGTCCACGACGCACCGCTCGTTGGCGAGCACCGTCCCGTTGCCGTCGGTCTCGATGGCGCCCCCTTCCAGCACGATGCCCGGCTCGCGGGCCGGCAGCCCGAGGCGGGCCGCGATCGATCGCGCGACCGCGGCGTCGTTCCGCCAGGGCGGATACTTCCCACCCCAGGCGTTCCAGTTCCAGCAGACGGCGACTCGGGGCGGCACCGTGGCGGGGGCATCCGGCCGCCGCACCAGGATGACCGGCCCCGTGTCGCGGACCCAGGAATCGTCGGTGGCGATCGGCAGCAGGTCGATGCCGGCCACGTCGCCCAGCCGACTGCGGGCATCGGCCAGCACGTTCGCGCTGCCGATGATCCGCACCGGCTCGTGGCGGGCGATCAGCCGCGTTAGCCGTTCGTAGACGCCGGGGATGGGATCGAACGGGCCGATCCAGGTCTGACGTCGGTGCGGCCAGGCGAGCCAGGTGGCCACGTGCGGCTCCCATTCGGCTGGCAGCCGCAGTCCGGTCGCGTCGGCCGCGGTCATCTTAGCCTCCCCAGCGGTCGAGCAGGCCGCCGTAGGCGTCGATCCGGCGGTCGCGAAAGAACGGCCAGCGGGCCCGCGACCATTCGATCCGGCCGAGATCACAGTCGCAGACGACCACCTCTGGCCGATCGTGGGGGGCGAGCGCCAGCCGCTGGCCGTTGGGCGCGTAGACCACCGTCCCGCCCCAGAACCGCAGCGGTCCCTCGCGGCCGGTACGGTTGGCCGCCGCCACGAACACGCCGTTGGCCACGGCGTGGCTCCTCAGCATCGTGTCCCACGCTTCATACTGCTCGGCGTGAAGCGATTCCTCACCGTCCAGCCAGCCGATGGCCGTGGGATAGAAGAGCACCTCCGCCCCCGCCATGGCCGTCAGCCGGGCCGCCTCGGGATACCACTGGTCCCAGCAGACGAGCGGCCCGACCGCGAGGCGGCTCGTGGCCACGCTCATGAAGCCGGTATCGCCCGGTGCAAAGTAGAACTTCTCGTAGTAGTGCGGATCGTCGGGGATGTGCATCTTGCGATACGTGCCAGCCGTCCTGCCATCGACGTCGAACACCACCGCGGTGTTGTGAAACAGCCCCGCCGCCCGCCGTTCGAAGACGCTGCCCACGAGCACGACCGCGTGTTCCTTGGCCGCCGCCGCGAGCCGCTGCACGAGCGGCCCCGACAGCGCCTCGGCCTCCGCGAAGCGGGCATGATCCTCCGCCTGGCAGGGATACTCGCCGGCGAACAACTCCTGCAGGCAGACGACCTGGGCCCCCAGCCGCGCGGCCGTCGCGATCCCCGTCACCGCCTGCCCGATGTTGGCTTCGCGGTCACCCGAGCAGGCCGACTGCACGAGCCCGAGTCGCACCACGCCGCAGCCGCCGGCGGAGTTCGCCCCCCCGGCCACGGCCGCCGCGGCCTTCATCCGGCCACCGCCTGCTCGAGCCGCGCGGCCGGTACCGGAAACTGCTCCGCCAGATCGGCCACCTCGGCCCTGATCTTGCCGAGCAAGGTCGGATCGTCGGGGCTCTTGAACGCCCGCAAGATCCAGGCAGCGATCCGCTGCATCTCGTCGGTGCCCATGCCGCGGGTGGTGAGCGCGGGGGTGCCCAGGCGAATGCCCGACGGGTCGACGGGCTTCCGCTCGTCGTAGGGAATCATATTTTTGTTGCAGGTGATCCCGCAGCGGTCGAGCGTCTCCTCGGCGAGTTTGCCTCCGATCGACAGCGGCGTGACATCCACGAGCATCAGATGGTTGTCGGTGCCGCCGCTGACCAGCCGCACGCCTCCCGCCGCCAGCGCCCCGGCGAGGGCCCGCGCGTTGTCGATCACGCGGCGGCCGTAGGCCTTGAAGTCAGGCCGCAGCGCCTCCGCGAAGGCCACCGCCTTGCCGGCGATGACGTGCATCAGGGGGCCGCCCTGCGTGCCGGGGAAGACCGAGCGGTCGAGGTCCTTGGCGTGGGCCTCGCGACACATGGCGATCCCGCCGCGCGGACCGCGGAGGGTCTTGTGCGTGGTGCTGGTGACGAAGTCGGCGACCGGCACGGGGTTGTCGTGCAGGCCGGCGGCGACGAGGCCGGCGTAGTGGGCCATGTCGACCATCAATTTGGCCCCCACCTCGCGGGCGATCTCGGCGAACCGCCCATGTGGGATCTCACGGGGGTAGGCACTGGCGCCGGCCACGATCAACTTCGGCCGGTGCTCGCGAGCCAGCCGGGCCACCTGGTCGAAGTCGAGCAGGTGGTCATCGCGCCGCACACCATAGTGGACGAACCGGTAGAGGATGCCCGAGGCATTGAGCCTCATGCCGTGGGTGAGATGGCCGCCATGGGCCAGGTCGAAGGCCAGCACCGTGTCACCCGGCGTGATCGCGGCCAGATAGACGGCGGCGTTGGCCTGGCTGCCCGAGTGGGGCTGGACGTTGACGTGCTCGGCCCCAAATAGGCTCTTGAGGCGGTCGCGGGCCAGATCCTCGACCTTGTCGACGAACTCGCAGCCGCCGTAATAGCGGCGGCCCGGATAGCCCTCGGCGTACTTGTTGGTGAGCACGCTGCCCACGGCCTGCATCACGGCCGAGCTCGTGAAGTTCTCGCTGGCGATCATCTCCAGGCCTTCCTGCTGCCGCACCTGCTCGGCGGCCACGGCCGACCAGACCTCCGGATCGTCCTGCTCGAGAATGTTCACCGGCGACTCTCCTGCGGAAGGGATCTCGATAACCTCATGATAGGGTCTTCCCGGGAGGCCTGCACCCCACGCACCACACCGCCGCGAGAGTCGCGTCCGCTCGGCGGCCCGCCTCCCGGCCGCCGCCATCGTCGTCAGCCGCGCCGGCGGCGGCCGTCGACGGACCAGCCCCGCTTACTCCAGCTGCAGCGGCTCGGGCATGAAGGTGAGCACCGGGATCGCGAACATCGCCAGCCCCAGCGCGGTGCGCAGCGGGCCGATCGGACCGCGCTCCTCGCGGATCGGCGGATGGTCGACCCCCAGGAACGCCACGATCACCACCAGGGCCACCCAGTTGGTCCGCCCGGTGATGATCACGGCCAGGATCGACAGGATCAGCACGCCGCGCGCCAGCCAGTTGCCGTGGCGACCGAAGACGGCATAGCAGACGTGGCCACCGTCGAGTTGGCTGACGGGGATCATGTTGAGCCCGGTGACGAGCAGCCCCACC
>VGYP01000075.1 GCA_016872955.1 Planctomycetota bacterium | reverse complement strand
CGGGCCCCGACGAAGTGCGCGCCGTCGTGCTGCGGATCCTCCGACGGAGGATACTGAACGAGGAGCCAAAGATAGAGGTAACATATTTGGTCCTCTGTGAGGTGGCGAGTCAACAGTGCAGCGAATTCTTCGTGACGGTTGTCGGTCACGATGGCAATGACTTCCTGGCCAAAAGCCGAGTCCGCATTGAAAATCGGCCACGCCTCCGTCCACCCCCCGGCCTGGGTATACATGAGCAACATCGCGGCCGCCACGACCGCCCTACGCCGCGGCACTCCGCCAGCGGGGATCGGATGCGATAGAAGTGATACGGCGAAGGATCTCGCCTGACTGCCGCAGAGCTGCAGAAGCGCCTCTAACAGGTCCCCCATGCTCTCGGGCGTTAGGGTCAAATCCCGAGCTTTCTCTGCCAGTGCAGCACACAGCCGACCGTCTCAGCACAGCATGATCTTCCGAAGAATCATGAGCCGGCCATTCGAGCGACTCTCCGAGTCAATAAGCCGGATTAGTGCTTGGATGACTTGCTCTGGAGCGTAGGAATACGCCCGTCGCGTAAATTCCAGGTGAAGCTCTTCGCCCTGCCCACCCAGTAGCGTTGGGTAGCCAACGTCAGGGCGACGTACCGCTGCGGGCGGTTCAGGAGACGTGCCCGAAATCGTCATCGATTTTAATGAAAACATTGGTCGAGGGCAGTAAGATGATGACAGACCCTGCAAGCCCTCCTCGCGGTCTCGGCGCACGGACTTCACTCGATGCCTATGCCTTTCAACAGTTCATTCCAGCGGTCGCTCTGGGTGGCGTTGGTTCTCGCGACCGGTACCGTTCCCGCACGCGCCGACGGGCCGGCGGCGTTCGCAGTGCCGACGGAGGTGCGGGCCGTGCTCGACGCCCACTGTGCCGACTGCCACGGCGAGCACGGCAAGGGTAACGTCGACGTCACCGCGCTCGACAAGCTGAAGTTGGGTGACCGACTCGAGACGCTCAACAAGATCCAAGACCAACTCTTTTACAAGATGATGCCGCCGCCCAAGAGCGAACAGCCGGGTGAGAAGGACGCACGCATGCTGGGCGAGTGGGTGCGGACCGAGTTGCGGCGGCACAAGGCGTCCAAACTGGACGACCGCCTGCCGTACCCGGACGCCGGCAATTACGTCGATCACGCCGCCTTGTTCGACGGGTCGAACAGAGAGAAGGCGTATACCCTCGCCCGCCGCTGGCTCGTCAGCCCGCAGATCTTTGAGGAGCGCGTGCTGGACGTGTTCCAACTGGTGGGCCGCGAGCGGGACCAGTTGCGGCGCTCCGGCTTCTACGGCGTGACCAACCCGTTCCTCCTGCCCGACAACGCCGGCGTGCGGTACTACGACCTCACCCCGCTCGACGGCAGCCACCTGCTCGTGATGCTCAACAACGCCGAGTGGATCGCCTCGAAACAACTCCAAGCCGCGCGGTTGAAGGCCGGCTACCCGAAGGCCGCACCTGCGGACCCGAAGGACAAGTGGGTGCCGAAAACGACGCCAGCTGCGTTCGAGGTGGTCGTCACCAAGAAGACCGCGCCGACGGACGACGAGATCCAGACGGCCGTGCAGACGCAGTTCGGGCTGGTCCTTCAGCGGAAGGCGACCGACGCCGAACTTCGCCAGTACCTCGCACTCACGAGGGACGCGATCCAGGTGGCCGGGAACGCCGAAGGCCTGCGGCAGATGCTGAAGGCGGTGCTGCTGGAATCCGAGTTCGTGTACCGCCTTGAGTTCGGTGCGGGCAAGCCGGACGATTACGGCCGCGTGCCGCTCGCGCCGCGCGAGGCCGCGTACGCACTCGCGTACGCGCTCGGCGACCGCGGTCCGGACGCCACTCTGCTGAAGGCCGCCGAGAGCGGCAAGCTGAACACGAAAGCCGATTGCGAACGCGAGGTTCTTCGCCTGTTGGCCGACACGGCGTACTTCGCCGCGCCGGTGGACAAGTCGTTGGGCTTCCTCCAGCCGACAACCGCCCCGCACCCGCGGTTGATCCGCTTCTTCCGCGAATTCTTCGGCTACTCGACCGCGTTCAAGATCTTCAAGGACACGCCCCGCGCCGGCAACGTGTACACCAACGCCGACCGCGGCAGCACCGGCACCGCGGGCATGCTCATCGACGAAGCGGACCGGCTCCTGACGGACATCCTCGCCGCTGACAAGGCTGTGTTCGAGACGATGCTCACCACCGACCGGTACTACGTGTTCCACCCGCTGGACAACGACAAAGGCAAGAAGCTGGTCGACAACTGGCGGGCCGCCTACGAGGTGCTCAGGCACACCGACTGGAAAAAGAACCCCGAGGCGGTGGCGAAAGAGCACGACGCCGTCATCCGGAAGTACCTCGACCCAAAGGGGCTTCCCGGCAAGCACAAGGTCAACCACGACAACAGCGTGCTCCGGTTCATGTCCTACTTCGAGGCCACCTTCGGCCGTGGCTTCACGCCGTTCACCGTCCTGCCGTGGGCGCACGGCAACCGGTTCCGCCACGCCGAGATCTACAACTTGGGGGCGATGCCCGGTCACGGCGGCAAGTACGAACCCGGTCAGACGTTCGACTACCACCCGGTGCAGCCGTTCGCGGTGCCCGACCGCAAGGGCATCCTGACGCATCCGGCGTGGCTGGTGGCATTCTCCGCCAACACCGCGTCGGACCCGATCCGTCGCGGCAAGTGGATTCGCGAGAAGCTGCTGGCCGGAGTCGTTCCGGACGTCCCTATCACGGTGGACGCGAAAGTGCCGGACGACCCGCACAAGACGCTCCGCGAGCGGGTGGGTGAGGTCACGCGGTCCGCGGCGTGCGTTAAGTGCCATAGCCGCATGAACGACCTCGGCTACCCGCTTGAGCAGTTCGACGACTTCGGCCGCTTCCGGAAATTGGAGAAGCTCGAACACCCCGACAGCCTAGTCAGCGCTGGCAACGGCAAGTCCACGTTCGACGTGTACAAGACGAAACCGATTGACGCGAGAGGGGTATTGTCTGGAACAGGTGATCCTAAGCTCGACGGCCCGGTGACCGATGCGCTCGACTTGATCGACCGGCTCGCCAAGTCGGATCGCGTGCGGCAGTCGATCATCCGCCACGCGTTCCGCTTCTTCCTGGGCCGCAACGAATTGCCCTCCGACTCGCAAACGTTGATCGACGCCGACCGGGCCTACCTCAAGAGCGGCGGCAGCTTCAAGGCCGTCGTCGTCTCGCTGCTGACGTCCGACTCGTTCATCTACCGCAAACAACAGGGGAACCGATAATGACCACCCGACGGGATTTCATGGCGACCGCGGCACTCGGGGCCGCCGGCCTCGCGCCCCGCACAGTTTGGGCGAAACCGACCGGCGGCAAGCCGCCGATGCGGTTCATCTTCCTGCACAAGGGGAACGGGCTGTTCCCGTCGGTCATGGTGCCGCCGTCGCTGAGCAAGGACGACGCGGCGAAGGAGGCAAAGAAGGGGCCGCTCAACCTCGACCTCGGCAAGCATGAACTGCCCGAGTGGATGAAGCCGCTTGCGGCCCACACCCCCGACCTGACCATCCTGCAAGGGCTGTCCGGGAAGATGTGTACCACCGGGCACCACACGTGGTGCTCGTCGCTCGGCGTGTTCAAGGCGAACGAGCGGGTCAGTTCGATCAAGTGGGCGACGGTCGACTTCGAACTGGCAAAAATGTTCCCGTCGCCCATGGAGCACATCGAACTGGCCTGCTTCCCGCTCGGCGGGGGGAACGCGCGGGGTACGCTGAACGGCATCGCCACCGGGTTCTCCGCCCGAGGCCCGCAGCAGCCGAACTACGCTTTCGGCTCGCCGAAGGTGGCGGCTCAGGAGCTGTTCAAGTCGGTCTCGATTGACAAGAGCGTTCAAGCGCAGTCGCAACTCGGGCGGGCCGCGCTGGAGTTCGCCGGCCGGCGCGAGGCCGACAAAGTGCCGAGTTACGCCAGCTCGATCGAAGCCGTACGCGAGCGGGACCGCAAGGTGAACGCGATGGCCGACGCCATCCGTCCGCACGTGCCCAAACTGGACGCGAAGTACCTGGCCGACGAGATGACCACGGTGGACCGCCAGCGGGGGCACGTCGAGGTGCTGCTGGCGGCGCTGCTGTCCGGCCTGACGAACGTGGTCGCCTTCACGGTCGATGAACTCGGCCACGAGTACACCGGGCTGGCGGGATTAGAAACCGAGAAGGTGAACCTGCACGACGTGGGCCACGGCAAGGGGTTGGGCAAGCTGACCGCCGACGAGGTGCGCTTCGCCGTTCGCCGCCAGCACATGACGCTCGTCGATGCCATCGCCGCCAGGCTGAAGAAGGCCCCGGAGGCCGACGGCACGGTGTTCGACAACACGATGATCTTCTACTTCCCGGACAACGGCGAGACGCACCACTCACACGGCACCGAGTACCCCTTCGTGGTGCTGTCCGGCAAGAACGCGAAGCTCAACATCCGTGGCAAATACATCCGCCTGCCGAACTACGGCGACGCGGGCCACAAGACGCTCGGCAACTGGTACACCACACTGCTGAACGCCCACGGCAATCCGATCAAGCACTACGGCGACCCGGACCCCGGCCTCGCCCGCTTCGGCCTCGACCAGACCGGGTCCATCAAGCAGTTCCTCGGTTAAGGATCAAGTTGCCAATAATTGTCGTGGATCGCTCCACGAACCAACTTTGGATCGCGGAGCGATCCACGACTTTCACAACAATTATTTCTGCGCCGATCCTAAGTGTTTCATGATCCAGAACTGAGGTGAACCATGATTTCCCGGATCGTTGTCGCACTCTTCGCAGCCATCGCCCTGGTGCCAGCCGCGCCCGCGGCTGCCGCCGACAAGCCGCTCAAGGTGTTCATCCTGGCCGGCCAGTCGAACATGCAGGGGCACGCGAACGTCGCCACGTTCGACAGCCTGGCCGACAACCCGAAGACGGCCCGATTGCTGAAGGAAATGCGGGACAAGGACGGCAAGCCGACGGTGTGCGACAAGGTGTGGATCACGTCGGTCGGCTGCCTTGGTGATGCGTACTCGGACCTCCGCGAACACATGGGCAAACTGACCGCCGGGTTCGGCGCGGGGGGCAAGGACAAGATCGGCCCGGAATTTACGTTCGGGCTGACCCTGCAGAAGCACCTGAACGAGCCGATGCTCATCATCAAGACTTCGTGGGGCGGGCGGAGCCTACATACCGACTTCCGATCGCCCAGTGCAGGACCTTACGTCCTCGCCAAGGAAACTCTGGAACTATGGGACAAGCATCCCAAGGGCGCCCACGGCATTCCGAAAGTCGAGGACCGGCCCAAGTTCCATGCCGACAAGGCCGCCGCCACCGGCGTGTACTACCGCGCGATGATCGCGCACGTGAAGAAAGTGCTCAAGGACATCAAGCGGGTGGTGCCCGACCACGACGAGAAGCAGGGCTACGAGTTGGCCGGGTTCGTCTGGTTTCAGGGTTTCAATGACCTCGTCGACGGCGGGGTGTACCCCAATCAGGGCAAGGCCGGCGGGTACGACCTGTACTCCGACCTGCTCGGTCACCTCATCCGCGACGTGCGGAAAGACCTGTCGGCCCCAAAGCTGCCGTTCGTCATCGGGGTCATGGGTATCGATGGCCTGAAGGGCGATAAGAAGGGGGCGATGATGCACTTCCGTGCAGCCCAGCGGAAACCGGCCGCCCTCGACGAGTTCAAGGGGAACGTGTTCGCTGTGGAGACGGCACCGTTCTGGGACGACGATCTGGAGGCGTTCGTCGAGCGGAAGGAGCGGCTCTACGACAAGTTGGAGCAGGGGTTCCGTAAGGCGACGCCGAAACCGACCGAGCCGGAGAAACAGGCCGCCCGCAAGAAGGCTCTGGACGAAGAGTTCAAGCCGGAGGAACTGAAACGCCTGAAGACGGGCGTGTCGAACGGCGGCTACCACTACCTCGGGGCGGCGAAGATTCTCGCCCCGATCGGCAAGGCGTTCGCCGAGGCATTGCTGCCCCAGCCGAAACCTTGACCTGAGGCACCGGGGAAGGCGACGGTCCGGCTGTGCGAGTCGAAGCCCGCCAAGCGAGCGGAGCCGCCGCGGAGCGGAACTCCGCCGCCCCCTGCGGTGTTTCAGTTAGTAATTATGCAGTTGCAGTTCGTCGGCTCAATATTGCATGTTTTGTTCTGCATGCCGGTCAGAATGCTGCACGCTTTCGCGTCAGAAGGAGACAGGAAGTGCTGCGATTCATTCTGGGATTTCTGGGCGTCGTAGTGGCGACGGGCCTGTTACACTCACAATCACCGACTGCAAACCCCAGCAAGGTGCCCGGACCTCGCATCGTGGTCCACGAGCTGCTTCGTCTTGTCGCGGCCGACGCCAAGAAACCGGTTGCTTTGGAGGGAGACGCCGTTGAGGGAGAACTCGGCGAACTGCGCAAAGAAACGGCGGGTCGCGGCGTGCGTCTTCTCTCCGGCGCGAAGAAAGACGGCGGGACTGCGGGGGCGATGGCGTTTACCGTTGCGGGACTCAAGCCGGACCAGGGCCGCTGGTATCGCCTACGCGTCCGCGGCTTGGTGCAGGAAGATTTCCACGTCGAGAAAGACGAGGCATTCTTGCGGGTCGAGTTTTTCAAGGACGGCGGCAAGAACTCGCTGGACCACATTAAGAAGAGCATTTCCGACCAGATCGAACGGGAGCGCAAGGATTTCGCGGACAAGGGAACGAACAAGACTTTGGGTTCGGCGACCTGGCGGAACTATGTCGTGGAGTTCCGCACCCCATTCGCCGAAGTCGATACGCTACGGCTCTCGGTGGGCTTCGCTGGCGGCGCGGCGAAGGGGCCGCGCGGCGAGTTCTGGATCAGCGAAGCAGAGATCCTCGCTATTCCCGATCCGGCTGACTATGTTCGGCCCCGGGCGGCCACCCCGAAGGACCCGCCGGCCCTCAGCAAGCTCGTCAAACTGGGCGGCCGCTGGTACTACAATCCGCACGGCGCCAAGGAGCCTCCCAAGCAGTTCGACCACACCAATGCGGACCACCTGTACTACCTGACCGATAAACTCGAAACGCCCTTCGCGGGCAACATGACTGCCTGGCTTCGCAAGGGCTACCTCGAGCGCGGCAGCACCAAGGACAATCCCAAGCTGGTGGAGGAGGATCGCTTCGTTTCCGAGAATGTCGTGGTGTCTTTTACCGACAAGCATCTTGTCATCAAATCGAAGAACCTGCCCAACCATCCGACCGCTGTTTTTCCCGATCGGTGGCGCCTTCTGGACGGCAATCCCAATTACATTCAGGAGCAGGACTTCACCTAGTACATCCCACTCGAGCCGAAGGAAAACCCCAAGCGCATCGCCATGGATGCGGAGAACAAGAATCAGGCACTCCCTGGCGGCCCCATCGGGGTGATGACCAACGGAATCATCTTCCACAATCCGTTTGACGAGCGTGTTCGCGAAGATGCCGTGTGGCGATTGGACCGCTGCTGCGGCCATCCAAGCCCCATCCAGCGCTATCATTACCTCAAGTATCTCTAGTGCATCAACACTCCATGGGATGATCAGGGTGAAGAGCATTCACCATTGATTGGCTTTACCTTCGACGGGTTTCCGGTTTACGGGCCGTATGAAGGCAAGGGAATTCTGGCCAAAGACTCAAAGACCAACCCGCTCAATGAGTTCAATGTGCATCTCGACAAGGATCGCGGCTGGCACTATCACGTCACCCCCGGCAAGTACCCGCACCTGATTGGCGGCTTCTGGGGTGAATTGGAAACGAGAAACCGGTTCGGCCCTGGACCGGGCGGTGGTCCTCCCTCGAAGAAGGGGCCGCCCAAGAAAAAAGGTCCGGAATAGAATAAGTCCGATCGTTGTTCTGGGCTACCGGCAGGGTGGCCCAGAACATTCTTTCCTGTCTATAATCCCCAACTGCGTAACTCGTAGCAATTTCATTTCGGGCACACCTGACCAGCACCGAGTCACCCATGCGCAGCATCGGCCCTTGGATCGTCATGCTCCTGTTCGCCTGGGGCGGCCCGCTCGCTGCCGCCGACAAGCCGTTGAACTTGCTCATCGTCACCGCGGATGACATGAACGCGGACTCCGGCGGATGGAACGGCAACACGCTCGGTGCGACGCCGAACCTGGACGCGTTCACGAAAGGCGCGCACCGGTTCGTCAACAGTCACGTCACCGTCCCGATCTGCCAACCCGGTCGCTCGGCCCTAATGACCGGCCGCGTCCCGCACCGCAACGGCGCGCTCGGGTTCAACCCGATCCGACGAGACGTCCCGACCCTCGTCGAAGTCCTCCGGGACGGCGGGTACTACACCGCAGTCATCGCCAAGGCCGTTCACATGGCGCCCGCCGACAAGTTCCCGTGGCACGCGGTCGGGGAACAGTCGCTCGGCAAGCAACCGACGAAATTCGCCGAGAAGTTCCGCGAGATGCTCGCCGCTGCCGCCAAGGAGAAGAAGCCGTTTTTCATCAACGCCAACATTTGCGACCCGCACAGGCCATTTATTAACGGGACCGGCAAGAAGGCGGAGGCCGACAACCCGCTCGACGGCGCGCGAGTCTTCAAGCCGACCGAGGTTATGGTGCCGGCGTTTCTCGAAGACCTCCCGCGGGTGCGGGAGGAGGTCGCGCAGTACTACTCGTCCGTGAGCCGCTTCGACGTCGCATTCGGCCTCGTGCTGAAGGAACTGACCGCCGCGGGCCGCGACGCGGACACCGTGGTGGTGTTCATGTCGGACCACGGCATGTCGTTCCCGTTCTCGAAGGCGACCGTGTATTACAACGGCACGTGGTCGCCGGTGCTGATCCGTTACCCTGGCCAGAAGGAACCGAAGACGCACGCCGAGTTCGTCAGCAGCGTGGACATCATGCCGTCGGTGCTGGAACTGCTCGGCACGAAGCCGCCCGCGGGGATGGACGGGCGTTCGTGGGTACCTCTGCTGAAAGGCGAGGTGCAGGCCGACCGCGATTTTGTCGTCACCCATGTGAACACCGTCAGCAGCGGGAAGTCGTTCGCGCAGCGGTGCGTGCGCATTAAAGACCGCGCGCTGATGTTCCACGCGTGGGTCGGCGGCCCGGAAAAATTCCGCGTCGAGGCGATGAACGGGCTGAGCTTCGCCGCGATGAACGCCTCGGCTGACGCGAAAGTCCAGGCCCGGGTGAAGCAACTGGTGGAGGGCGAGCCACTGATGCTCTTCGACACCGCGGCCGACCCGACCGAGCGGAAGAACCTTGTCCGCGAACCGAAGTACGCCAACGACATCGCGGAACTCAGCAAGAAACTGCTCGCCCACATGAAGCGGACCGAAGACCCACAGACGAAGGCGTTCGAGACCGCACTCGCGACGAAGTAACAGCCGCGACTCTACCCAGACAGAGGAACCGATCATGCGTCCACGTTTTCGACTCCCCCTCCGCGCTTTTGTCGCGATCATCGGACTGCTCTCGACGGCCGCCGGTGGACAGGCCGCAGACCGCAAGCCGAATTTCGTGTTCATCTACTCCGACGACCACCGCTGGGACGCGATGGGCGTGGTGCAGAAAGAGCAGGGCAAGCAAGCCCGGTTCCCGTGGTTTCCGTCGCCCAATATGGACCGACTGGCGGCCGGGGGCGTACGGTTCCGCAACGCCTTCGTCACCCTGTCGCTGTGCGCCCCGAGCCGGGCGGCGTTCCTGACCGGGCGGTACAACCACGCGAACGGCATCACGAACAATAGCAAGCCGTTTCCCTCCGACGCCGTCACCCACGCGACGCTGTTGCGGGCGGCCGGGTACAAGACCGCGTACGTCGGCAAGTGGCACATGGGCAACCAGAGGGGGGCGCGGCCGGGGTTCGACTACTCGGCCAGTTTCATCAGCCAGGGCCGGTACAACGACTGCCCGTTCGAGATCGACGGCAAACCCACCCCGACCAAGGGTTGGGTCGATGTCGTGAGCACCGACTTCGCCATCGGCTTCATCAAGGAGAACCGCGACAAGCCGTTCTCGCTGGTCGTCGGGCTGAAGAGCGTTCACGGTCCTCGCGGTGGGAACAACCTGCCGGAACACCTGCGTAAGCTGTACGCCAACGAAACCACCCGCCCGACCCCGAACTGCGGCGTGCCAGCCGTGTTCCACCAGAAGGACCCCAAGTCCGACAAGTTCCCGCTCGGCCTCGCCGACAACGCCGTCCACCTCGACTACCTGCGGCACGTCAATGGGGTGGACGAGCAGGTCGGCCGCCTGCTCGACGCACTCGACGAATTGAAGCTGACCGACGACACGGTCGTCGTGTACGCGAGTGATAACGGCTACTTCCTCGGCGAGCACAACTCCGGGGACAAGCGAGCGCTGTACGACGAGTCGCTCCGCATCCCGTTCCTGGTCCGCTACCCGCGGCTGTTCGGCAAAGGGAAGACGGTGGACGAGATGGTGCTGAACATCGACCTTGCGCCGACCTTCCTCGACCTCGCCGGATTGCCGATTCCGAAGGAGATGCAAGGGGCAAGCTGGAAAGAACTGGCCGCAGGCCGTAAGCCCGCGAAGTGGCGAGGCTCGTTCTTCGCCGAGTACTTCAAGGAACTTGGCAACGTTCCCACCTGTTACGCCATTCGCACCACCACCCACAAGCTCGTGAAGTACCCCGGCCGCCCGGAGTGGACGGAGGTGTTCGACCTCACCGCCGACCCTTATGAGATCAAGAACCTTGCCACAGATGTTGCGCTCAGGGAAAAGCTCGAAAATGAATTAAGCAAGTTGAAAAAGGCAGTTAACTATTTCGAGCCGAAGTAAACACAGATGAAGCCTGTCGAAAAATGAGTCTTCCCCGACACTGGCGAGAACGACCAGCCATACTGCGGACTGGCTGTAGTCGTCAACCGATTCCGCTCTCCCGACCCGTTTGGAGGTGCTTCCCGTGATCCGATCTCTCACTGTGCTAGAGCGCTTTGCAAATAGGTTTACTGTCATATCCGCAATGCCTGAAGTAATTGGAGCATTCTTCGGACGAGAATTGGTCAATGAGTTGTCCGACAACATCCCAGAGGCCGGCGACGGTCCGCTGCCCCGCCGACTTGACCAATCCCTTGAGTTTTGAGAATGCGTTTTCAATCGGGTTGAGATCCGGGCTGTAGGGAGGCAGGTACCTTGGTCCTGATCCCGTAGTCCTCCAGGGTCTTCCTCACCATCGCCGTCTTGTGCGAGGACAGGTTGTCAAGGACCACCAAGTCACCTGGCCTGATCACCGGGGCCAGCACCTGTTCGACATAAGCCTTGAATGAAGCGCCGTTGATGGGCCCGTCAAGCAGCATCGGGGCCACGATCCCAG
>VGYP01000074.1 GCA_016872955.1 Planctomycetota bacterium | reverse complement strand
AACTCTCGGAAGATGGCCTTGAGACTGTGGTCGGAGAGCGGCCCGCCGTTGGCCTCGGCGACCCGCTCCAGCACCATCTCCTCGCGGGATGGGTCGTAGGTCTGCTGGCCGGCGGATTGCTTCAGATGCCCGATCTCGCGGGCGACTTCCGCCCGCTGGTTCATCAGCCCCACCAGCTGCCGGTCGATCGTGTCGATCGTGGCACGGAGCCCGGCAAGACCTGCCTTGCGGGAGGCTGTCGGCTTGCGAGGAGAATCCGACGACGCCATCGGCGGGCTCCAGAGTGACGGCCAAAATGGCAGTCCAACAAAGGGGCTTTCCGGGCCCCAGGAAACCTGGACCTCAACTCTACCTTGCTCGGGCCGACGCTCAATATGCCCGATCACCGGGATTTGAGCCCCACCCCGGAAATCGAGCGGCGCGGGCCCCGCCGTCCCCGCCGGTTGGCACGGCCTTTGCAGATTGGGAGATGGCGGCGTCAGACGGTCACGAAATGACGCCGGCCACCGGGCACACCGAACCAGGAGGGGTCTGGTCGCGAGCGCCGCGGCCAGTTCCTTGACGCGAGAGGGTCACGACACCATGGCGACGAAGCAGGGCGAGAAGATCATCGGTATCGACCTCGGCACGACGAACTCGGTCGTGGCGGTGATGGAGGGCAAGGAGCCCAAGGTGATCGCGAACAAGGAAGGCAATCGCCTCACCCCCAGCGTGGTGGCCTTCAACGACAAAGGCGAGACCCTCGTCGGTGACATCGCCCGCCGCCAGGCCGTCACGAATCCCAAGCGGACGATCTACTCCATCAAGCGGTTCATGGGCCGCCGCCACAACGAGGTGGCCAACGAGGAGAAGATGGTGCCCTACGAAGTCATCGGCGGGCCGCAGGACTACGTCAAGGTCCGGGCCGGTGACAAGGAGTGCACCCCCCCGGAGCTTTCGGCCCAGGTCCTTCGGCGGCTGAAGGAAGCGGCCGAAAGCTATCTCGGCCACAAGGTGAACAAGGCCGTGATCACCGTGCCGGCGTATTTCAACGACGCCCAGCGGCAGGCCACCAAGGACGCCGGCCAGATTGCCGGCCTGGAGGTGCTGCGGATCGTCAACGAGCCGACGGCCGCTGCCCTCGCCTATGGCCTCGAGAAGAAGAAGGACGAGAAGATCGTGGTCTTCGACCTCGGCGGCGGTACGTTCGACGTCTCAATCCTGGACGTGTCGAAGGACGGCGTCTTCCAGGTGGTCAGCACCAACGGCGACACGCACCTCGGCGGCGACGATTTCGACCAGGCGCTCATCAATCACGTAGCCGACCAGTTCCAGCGTGAACAGGGAATCGACCTCCGCAAGGACCCGATGGCGATGCAGCGGCTCCAGGAGGCCTGCGAGAAGGCGAAGAAGGAGCTCTCGACCGCCCAGAGCACCGACATCAACCTGCCCTTCATCACCGCCGACGCCTCTGGGCCCAAGCACCTGCAGATGACGATCACGCGGGCGCAGTTCGAGCAGATGACCGACCAGTTGATCGAACGGTGCCGCGGGCCGGTGCTGAAGGCGCTCGAGGACGCGAAGCTGAAGCCAGCAGAGATCGACGAGGTCGTGCTCGTGGGCGGCTCGACCCGGATTCCGAAGGTTCAGGAACTCGTCAAGAAGATCTTCGGCAAGGAGCCGCACAAGGGCGTGAATCCCGACGAGGTGGTAGCGCTGGGCGCGGCCATCCAGGGGGGCGTGCTCGGCGGCGACGTGCAGGACGTGCTGCTGCTCGACGTCACTCCGCTGTCGCTCGGCATCGAGACGGAAGGGGGCATCTTCACGAAGCTCGTGGAGCGGAACACGACGATTCCCACCGACAAGAAGCAGGTCTTCAGTACGGCCGCCGACAATCAGACCGCGGTGACCGTGAGCGTCTACCAGGGTGAGCGGCCGATGGCCCGCGACAATCGCCTGCTCGGGCAGTTCAACCTGGAGGGGATCCCACCGGCGGCCCGCGGCACGCCGCAGATCGAGGTGAAGTTCGACATCGACGCCAACGGCATCCTCAACGTCAGCGCTAAGGACCTCGGCTCCAACAAGGAGCAGACCGTCCGCATCGAGCAGTCGAGCGGGCTCAACGAGGCCGAAATCGAGCGGATGCGGAAGGATGCCGAGGAGCACGCCGAGGAGGACAAGAAGAAGGCCCGCGTGGCGGAGGCCCGCAATCGCGCGGAGGCGCTCTGCTTCCAGACGGAGAAACTGATCAAGGAGAACGACGCCAAGCTTTCCGCCGCCGACAAGGCGCCGCTGGAAGCCGCGGTGACCAAGGCTCGCGAGATGGCCAAGGGCGAGGACGTGGACGCGATCCAGTCGGCCCACGACGCGCTCGAGCAGGCAGCCCACGCGCTCTCGAAGGTGCTCTACGAGCAGCAACCCCAGCCACGCGGCGGCGTCCCCGGCGGTGAGGCCGCCGGGGCGGGGGCCGGGAAGGGTCCGGACGACGCGATCGATGCCGAGTTCGAGGTCAAGGGCTGATGCAGAGACGGCCGGCTATGGCGGCCACCGCCCACCATGCCATTCCGATTCGATAAGTTCACGATCAAGGCCCAGGAGGCCGTGCAGGCGGCCGTTGAGCTGGCCGGTGAGCGGGGCAACCCGCAGGTGACGGCGCTGCACCTCCTGCAGGCGCTCCTCAGCGAGCGGGAAGGCATTGTCCGGCCGCTGCTCGAGAAGATCGGCGTCGACCGGGGCCAGTTGGAGCGGATCTTGAAGGCGGAGCTCGCACACCTGCCCAAGGTCTCGGGGGGAAGCCAGCCACAGCCGGACCAGGAACTCGTCAAGGTGTTTGAGGCCGCCACGGCCGCCTCGCACGCCATGAAGGACGAGTTCGTGTCGACCGATCACCTGCTGCTGGCCCTGGCCAAGACGCCCTCCAAGGCCAAGAACGTGCTCGGACTGGCCGCGGTCGATGAGCAGGACCTGCTGGCGGGGCTGCAGAGCGTCCGCGGCCAGTCACGCGTCACCGACCAGAACCCCGAGGAGAAGTTCCAGGCCCTGGAGAAGTACGGCGTCGACCTGGTCCAGCGGGCAAGCCAGGGGAAGCTCGATCCGGTGATCGGCCGGGATGCGGAGATCCGGCGGGTGATCCAGGTGCTGTCGCGCCGGACAAAGAACAATCCCGTGCTGATCGGCGAGCCGGGCGTGGGCAAGACCGCGATCGCGGAGGGTCTGGCCCTCCGCATCGTGCAGTCGGACGTGCCCGAGAACCTCAAGGGGCGGAGGGTGGTGGCCCTCGACCTGGGTGCGTTGATCGCCGGCACGAAGTACCGCGGTGAGTTCGAGGACCGGCTCAAGGCGATCCTCCGCGAGGTGGAGGCGGCCGCGGGCAACGTGATCCTGTTCGTCGACGAACTGCACACCGTGATCGGCGCGGGTGCCGCCCAGGGAGGCTCCGATGCCGCCAACCTGCTGAAACCGGCGCTCGCACGGGGCGAACTGCGGTGCATCGGTGCCACCACACTCGACGAGTATCGCAAGCACATCGAGAAGGATGCGGCCCTCGAGCGCCGGTTTCAGCCGGTCTTCGTCGGTGAGCCGAGCGTGGAGGACACGATCGCGATCCTGCGCGGCCTGAAGCCGCGGTACGAGGCCCATCATAAGGGGGTCAAGATCAAGGACTCCGCCCTGGTGGCGGCCGCCGAACTCTCGCACCGCTACATCGCCGACCGCTTCCTGCCGGACAAGGCCATCGACCTGATGGACGAGGCCACCAGCCGGATCGCGTTAGAGCTGCAGAGCGTCCCGAGCGAGATCGACGAGGTGCAGCGGCGGCTGGTGCAGTTGGAACTCGCCGGGCGGCAACTGGCCGAGGAGACTGAAGAGCATGCGCGAGACCGGCTCGCCGAGATTGAGGCCGAGTCGGCCGAATTGCGGAAGAAGCTCGCCAGCCTGCGGGAGCAATGGGAGGCGGAGAAGAGCGGCGTCGGCAGCGTGCAGGAACTCCGCCAGCAACTCGACGCGGTGGAGCGGGAGTTCGAGCAGGCCGGGCTGTCGATCAAAGAGCGGCAGTCGGCCGGCCAACCCGTCGAGGAGTCGCTCTACCAGCGTCTCTACGAACTCGACGTGAAGCGCAAGTCGCTCGCCGGCCGGCTGGAGGGGGAGGGATCCGAGAAGGACGGCCGCGAGGCCTCCGGAAAGGCCACCAAGCGGCTGCTGCGGCGGGAGGTCGGCCTGGAGGAGATCGCCGAGGTCGTCTCGGCCTGGACGGGGATTCCCGTCGCGCGGCTGGCGGAGAGCGAGCGGGCCAAACTGCTCGTGCTCGAGGAGCGGCTGCACCTGCGGGTCGTGGGGCAGGAGGAGGCGGTCAAGGCCGTCAGTGATGCCGTGCGTCGCAGTCGTGCCGGTCTCCAGGACGCCAATCGCCCGATCGGATCCTTTCTGTTTCTCGGGCCGACCGGCGTGGGCAAGACCGAGGTCTGCAAGGCGCTCGCTGAGGTGCTCTTCGACGACGAGAATGCGATGGTGCGGATCGACATGAGCGAGTTCATGGAGAAGCACGCCGTCGCCCGCCTGATCGGCGCGCCACCGGGCTACGTCGGTTACGAGGAGGGGGGGCTGCTGACCGAGGCGGTCCGTCGCCGGCCCTATTCCGTGGTCCTGCTCGACGAGATGGAGAAGGCTCACCGCGACGTGTTCAACGTGCTGCTCCAGGTGCTCGACGATGGGCGTCTCACCGACAGCCTCGGCCACACGGTCGACTTCACCAACACGATCGTGGTGATGACAAGCAACGTCGGCAGCCAGGTGATCCAGGAGATCACCAAGGAAGGAGGTGGTGAGCAGGAGATGCGTGACGCCGTCAAGGATGCCCTCTCGGCCCGCTTTCTGCCAGAGTTCCTCAACCGCATCGACGAGACGATCATCTTCCATCCACTCGACCAGAAAGATATCCGGCGGATCGTGGAGATACAGGTGCGGCGACTGGTGGGGCAGGCGGCTAAGACGGGCATCGAGTTGGAGTGCAGCGAGGCCACGCTCGACGAGATCACCCGGCTCGGATACGACCCGGTCTACGGTGCGCGGCCGTTGAAGCGGGTGATCCAGCAGCAGCTGCAGAACGAACTCGCTCGGGAACTGCTCGCCGGCCGCTTTCCAGAGGGCAGCCGGGTGAAGGTCGACTTCGTCCAGGACGGCTTCGTGTTTTCGAACGTCGCCTGACGCGGCCGCCGGGAGCCCGTCTGGAACCGGCTGGGTGTTCTGGCCGGACTCGCGCTGCGCCTCGGTCGGGAGGCTCGCACGCTCGCCCTGCCAGGGCTCGGCAAAAGGCTCGAAACGCTCTGACGCCAAGGCCCCGTGCCCGCCGACCGGCGAGCGGGAGGTCCGCGGCGGTCTAGCGCTTCCGTTCCTCGAGCGCGAGGCGGGAAATCAGCACTTCGCAACCAGGCGTCATCTTGCGGAGCTTGCCGGCCATGGTGAGCTTCTCGCTGGTGGTGGCCTTCTTGATCCGCGACTGGAATTTGGCCACCTTCTGCCGGCGGTGACGCCTTCGCTTGATCTCCTTCTTCCGATTGCTGATGCCGCCCATGCGAGTCTGGTGTCCTGGGGTGCGAGTGGGTCCGCCGACGGCGGAGGCCGCAGCCTAGAAAAAGGCCCCGGACGAGTCAAAGCCGCCGCACCCGTCCGCAGTGAAAGCCGGCGTGGTGGGGGGCGAACGGGGGTGGGCATGTGGTGGCGGGACGCCACGCCGATGCGGCGGTGAGGCGGGCCGCCCCTGGGCTGGGATATCTCCGGGAGCGTGTAAACTTCCTCGGCAATGGCCCCACGGCTGCGGCCGTGACCGTCGGACGGGTGGCAGAGCGGTTGAATGCACCGGTCTTGAAAACCGGCAGCGGCGAAAGTCGCTCGTGGGTTCGAATCCCACCCCGTCCGCCTGCAGAATGTGGATGGCCCGCGGGCAGCGCCGGCCACGCTCCGGCCGCCCGCGCATCCTCCACCCGGCGATGGCCACGGACCCCGCAGGTCCGCCGCGACACGACCTGACGGCCGATGGCATGACACTCTCCGGCGATGACTTCCTGCGGCTCGAGAGCCTGCTCTACCGACCGGTGGCGCCCCGTCCGGACTGGCTGAAGGCCTGGCGGAACGAGGCGAACTACCTGCTCTTCCTGGCACAAAGGGCGGCCGACGACGACGACGGGGAGCGACTCGACGAACTGGAGGAACAGGCACGGGAGATGGCCGACATGGTGGAGGGACGCCTGAAGGCGGAGGGGCTCTGGTGATTCTCCGCCGATCCGCCGCGCGGAACGTTGGACGGAACACCGGCGGAAAATATCTCACAGGGCGGGCGACGGTTCGTCGTGTCGTCCTGCGGGCGTCTCGGGCTCGATCTCCGTCAGCGTGGCCGCGGTGAGAAGCAACGTGCCGGCGACGCTGACGGCGTTCTCGAGCGCGGTCCGGACCACCCTCGTGAGATCGACCATGCCCGCAGCCACCAGATCGCCATACACGCCGCGGGCCGCGTCGAAGCCGTAGGCACCGGTGCCACGGGCACGTCGCCCATGACGACACCGCCGTCGGCCGCCGAGTTTTCGGCGATCGCGCGGGTGGGACCCTCCGGGGCATGTCGCAGGATCCGCAGGCCCGTGCGGTCTTCTCCATCGCAGGTCGCTTCCGCCTCGGCAACCGCCTCGGTGGCCCTGATCAAGGCCACGCTGCCGCCCGGAACGATGCCTTCCGCGACCGCCGCCCGCTCACCCTCGCCGCCAATCATCGTCGTGTCCCGGTCGACGATCACCTTGGTGGCCGACCCGAGAGGGCACGAACTCCTCGAGCGAGGCGGAGAGTGACGCCACTCGCTCTGGCGACCAGGTTCCGCAGCCCCTCGGCGAGGCTGGCATGGGCGAGCAGCGTGGCGGTGGTGGTGCCGTCGCCGAACACGTCGGCTGTCCGCTCGGCGGCCTCGCGGAGCGGGTGTGCCCCGAGGTTTTCCTCGGGATCGGGAAGATCGATCTCCTTGCCGATCGTCACCCCGTCGTTGCACCCGAGCGGCAGCCCCCAGCGCCGCTGTACGAGCACGCACTTGCTCTTGGGGCCGAGGGTCACCCGCACGGCGTGGGCGGGCAGGCTCGCCCCGCGAAAGACGCGTGCCCTGGACGCCTTCCGGAATACGATATGTTCGGGAGCCTCCGCAGGAGGAAGGCGGCCATGCCAGGCAGAACCGGAAAGATGGTAGGGCGGCGGTCAACGTCCGCCCGCGGCAGCGGCCCACGCGGCCGCCTGTCAGGGCCGGGCCATGCGAAACAGGTGCTGCTCTCCGCGTATGAAGAGCGAGTCGCCATCCAGGGCCGGCGTGGCGTCGACTCCCTCGCCGACGTCGTTCTCCGCGACCACCTCGAGCGTCGGCGTATCCGTGATCACCGTGATCGTGCCACCGCGATCGGTCAGGTAGACGTGACCGCCGGCCGCCACAGGCGACGCATAGGTGCGGCCCACGCCGGGCACCCGCGCTGTTTCGTAGAACGCCTTGCCGGAGCGGGCGTCGACGCAGGTCAAGAGCCCCGTCTTCTCCTTGTAGTAGAAGAGGCGGCCGTCCGAGAGTAGCGGAGAGGCGACGTCGGGCGTGTCCGCCTGCTTCGTCCAGATCACCGCGGCCCGCCAGGTCAAACGCACCGAGAAACGCGCCGCGGAAGCCGCTGCCGATGCAGGCGATGCCCTCGGCCGCGACGGCGGACGCGCAGGGACGGACCGTCTGGCCGGCACACCGCCAGAGTTCCTTGCCCGTCGCCAGGTCGTAGCCGCGGGCGGCGTTCTGACCGTTCATCACGACCTGCCGCGTGCCATCTCGGTCGGAGGCAACCAGCGGCGTGGCCCAGCAGGTGGGCTCGTCGCGGGGCGTCTCCCAGATCGTCGTGCCCGTTGTTGCGTCGACCGCGCACAGCATCGACGGCCCCTCGTGGTCCCAGGGCACGATGATCATCCCACCGGCCGGAGTCGGCGAAGCGCCTTCCCCGAACCCGTGGCGGATGGTCATGTCGCCGAACTCACGACTCCAGAGGGGGTGCCCGTTCAGATCGAAGGCGTGGAGCCCCCGGGAGCCGAAGGGGGCGAAGACCCGCTCCCCATCGCTACACGGCGAGGCCGATGCAAAGCCGTTGGTCTCGTGCGTGCCCTCATGGGGCACCGCCGTGACGCAGGAACGCGACCAACGCTGCCGGCCGCTGTCGCGGTCGACGCACAGGAGCCGAAAGTCGAGCGCACCGGCCTGCCCCTCGACGGGCACCGCGGTGGTGACGAAGACGCGGTCGCCCACGACCACCGGCGACGACGATCCGCGGCCGGGAATCTCCGTCCGCCAGCGGAGGTTCGTGCCGGCACCGAACTTCACCGGTGGCCTGGCCGTCAACGAGACGCCGTTGCCGCCGGCGCCGCGCCAGTGAGGCCAGTCGGCCCGGGTGGAGGCCGACGCCGTAAAGGCCAGCAGGAACGTTACGGCCACCAGTCGTCCCTGAGGATCGCGCATCACCATCGCCCCGTTCGCCTGCCGACTTGGAGTCCACCTCGTCAACGGGGTAGCCTACCCGCGGTGTCGTGGTGCAGCGAACAGGTCGAGCCTCGCGAGACCCTGGAGAACAGTCCGCATGTCCGGTATCGGCTCCGTGGAACTCGTCGCGCTGCTCGCCGTGCTGCTGTCGTTCGGCGGGGTGGGGGGGCTGCCGCTGCCGCCGCCGGATCCGGTGCTCGCGCGGGTGACGTCCGACGAGTGCTTGTTTCATATGGAGACCGCCGAACCGGATGATCCCGGTGACGGCACGCCCAAGCTCACCAAACGGATGCTCTCCGATCCGGAGATGCGCGGGTTTCTGGCCGCCGTGGTCGAGCAGGTCGGGGGCCTGCTGCGGCAGCGGCCCCCGGCGGGGCCGGCCAGCCGCCAGGCGATCAGCACGCTCCTGGAGGCGGTGCTGACGAGGCCACTGGCCGTGACAGTGACACGATGTCGGCCACCCTCGGAGGGCCCGCCGGCGCCTGTCGCGTCGCTCGTGATTCGCTTCGGCGACCGCGGTGAGGTGGTCCGCCAGGCGGCGGCGTGGTTGGCCGCATCGCTGCCGCTGACCTTCGAGACGGTCGAGATCGGGGGTCGACCCTGGCAGCGGGTGGCGGGCGAGGGGGCCCCTGGCGGCGGTCTCTGCTGGGGAGTCGATGGTGGCAGCTTCGTCGTCGCGGTGGGCCCGGGCGGGATCGAGCCGCTCGTGGAGCGCCTGGACAACGCCCGCCGCCAGTCGTCCGCCTGGCGGGCGGAGATCGAGAAGCGGCTGCCACTCGATCGCCCCAGCACGTTCACCTCCGTCCATGCCGGCGAGGCGCTGGGCATCGCCACGAGCCTGCCAGCCGCCGGCCGCGACAGGCTGCTCGCCTACCTGGAGGCGTGGCTCGGCAGGCTCGAGACCATCGAAACCGTCAACGGCATGACGGCCGAAGGCATCGCGTCGGCCACGTGGCTCGGGTTTGACGGCCCGCCCCGAGAGCTGTTCGCCCCGCCGGCCACCGGAATCGGGCCCCGGCCGCTCTGCCGCATCCCGGCCGATGCAATCATGCCGCAAAGCTGGTCGCTCGACCTCTCCGCGCTGCTTGCCACGGGGCTCGGGATCGTGGCGGCGACCGACCCGAGGACGGCCGCCGAGTTTCGGACGAACCTCGAACAGGTCCGGGCCGTGGCCGGGTTCGACATCGACACCCACCTCCTCGCGGCGCTCGGTCCTGACTGGACGCTGTTTTCCGTCCCGGCTCCGGGCGGCATGCTTCCGAACGTCGCGCTGGTGGCGGGCCTGCGCGACCGGGCCACGTGCACGAGGACCCAAAAGGCCCTGCTGGGGATCGCCCGCAACGTGGCCGCTGTGGGTGGCCCGCAGCTCTCGATCCGAACGATTCCCGATCGCGACCAGACGCTCTTCTGTCTGGAGTGTGTGAACTCGGGGACGCCGATCCCGGTCACCCCCACCTGGTGCCCCACGGAGGACGCACTGCTCGTCATGCTGTCGCCGCAACGGATGAGGACCCTGCTCTCGCAGCCCGTGCGGGGGGAGGGCATCGACGGCGTGGACGGTGAGAAGTCGGCGCTCGCCGCCGGTGAGCCGACGCTTGTGGGCGTGATCGACCCGGTCCGGCTCGTCGGGTCGCTGCGCGGGCTGTACGAACTGGCCGCGCCCATGACGCGGGGCGTGATGTGGGAACCGGGGCTGCAGATCGACCTGCCGCACCTGCCGCCCTGGTCGGCGATCAGACTCTACGTCCGCCCGCACGTGAGCGTCATTCGTCACGTGGCCGACGGGATCGTCCTGGAAAGCACGGGCACGATCCCGCTGGGCCCGCTGACGGCCGGCGGCGCCGTCGCCGGGATCTCGCCCGCCTCCGCGCCGGTGCTCGTCGGCCTGCTCTTGCCGGTCGTACAGGCCGCCCGCGACGCCGCACGGCGGACGCAGGTCAGCAACAACTTCAAGCAGGTGATGCTCGCGATGGCCACCTACGAGGCCCAGAACGGCCGCTTCCTCGCCCAGGCGATCGGTGCCGCCGACGGCGGGCCCCTCTTGAGCTGGCGGGTCGCGTTGCTGCCTTTCCTCGACGCGGGCGACCTGCATCGGCAGTTCAGATGGAACGAGCCCTGGGGCGGCGAGCACAACCTCGCGCTGCTGGGCCAGATGCCCGCGGTGTCCACCGATCCGGCCGCCCCGGCCGGGCAGGCGGCCCGCGGCCTCACGACGGTGCGGGTAATCAGTGGCGAGGGCATCGGGTTCCTCGCGCCCGAAAAGACCATCGGGCTCGCCCAGATCAGCGACGGCTCGAGCCGCACGATCGCGATCTTCGAGGCGCTGCTCGACAACGCCGTGCCCTGGACGCAACCCGACGACGTCGATTTCGACCCCAATCGACCGCCGGAGGGCGTGGGCAATCCACGGCGGGCCGGGGGGCTGGTCACCGCCGGGTTCTTCGACGGCCATATCCGCATGAACGAGCCCGACTTGGCCCCCGAGGTGTTCCGGGCGCTCGTGACGCCAAGCGGCGGCGAGACGGTGAGCCTCGATTGACTCCACGTGGTATGCGGGCGGCCCCCGCGGCCGAGTTCTCATGTCCGACCCCGCGCCCCGGCTGCCGGCTTCCGTCGACGTGCTCCAGCTCGAGCAGTCGCTGCGGGCAGCCGTGCCCGAGGCGGTGTTCGCGCCGGGCCGGGTGGTGCGGCGGATCATCCGCGCCGACCTTGACCTGCCGCTGGTGAAGGCACGGGTGCCCCACCGGGAAAGCATCGCGTTGCCGCCGAGCCGGCTGCGAGAGCTGGCCGACGTCGTCTGGGCACTGCCCGC
>VGYP01000073.1 GCA_016872955.1 Planctomycetota bacterium | reverse complement strand
GGGCGTGTAGTGGTCGCGGACGGCGGCCCAGTAGTGGGCCAGATGCCGGAGATCGTCCGCGGCCAGGCCCGTGTCGAGTGGCGTGTGGCGGGTGGCCTCGACCAGGGCGTTGAGGTTTGGCTGGCTCGTGAGTCCGGCCAGTGGCGCGAAGGCGGCATCGACCACGCTGGCGCCGTGTCGGGCCGCCTCCAGCAGCGTGGCCAGCTGCGAACCGGCCGTATCGTGGGTGTGGAAGTGGATCGGGATGCCTACCTCCGCGTGCAGGGCCTGGACGAGCTTGGCCGCGGCGAACGGCTTGCAGAGGCCGGCCATGTCCTTGATGGCCAGCATGTGGGCGCCGAGCTTCTCGAGTTCCTTGGCCAGGCCCACGTAGTAGGCGAGTGAAAACTTCGTGCGGGCCGGATCGAGGACGTCCCCGGTGTAGCAGATCGCGGCCTCGCAGAGGCCGCCACTCTCCCGCACCGCCTCCATCGCCACCCGCATGTTCGGCACCCAGTTGAGCGGGTCGAAGACACGGAACAGGTCGATGCCGGCCGCGGCCGACTCCGTCACGAACGCCCGCACGACGTTGTCGGGATAGTTGGTGTAGCCGACGGCGTTGCTGGCGCGCAGCAGCATCTGGAAGAGCACGTTGGGAATCCGCTCGCGGAGCTGGAGGAGGCGGTCCCAGGGGCACTCCTTTAGGAATCGCATCGCCGTGTCGAAGGTGGCGCCGCCCCACATCTCGAGCGAGAACAGCCCCTCGCCGAGCCGCGCGTAGGCGTCGGCCACGGCGAGCATGTCGTAGGTCCGCATCCGCGTCGCCAGCAGCGACTGGTGGGCGTCGCGCATGGTCGTGTCGGTGACGAGCAGCCGTTTGTGCACCCTCACCCAGGCCGAGAACTTCTCCGGCCCGAGTTCGCGCAGCCGGTCACGCGAGCCTGGTCGCGGAGCCGCGAGCCGGTCGTGTTCCGGGATCGGCGCCGGCTCCCGCCGGACCGCCGCCGGGCGGCCCTTCACGAGCGGGTTGCCGTTGACGATCACGTCGCCCAGATACTCGAGCAGCCGCGTGGCCCGGTCGCGGCGGACCGGGAAGTCGAACAGGGCCGGCGTCTCGTCGATGAAACGGGTGGTGCACCTCCCGGACAGGAAGTCGGGATGCGTGACCAGGTTCACCAGGAACGGGATGTTGGTCTTCACGCCCCGGACCCGGAACTCCTGCAGGCAGCGCTCGACGTGGCTGGCCGCCTCCTCGAGCGTGAGTCCGCGGGCCGTGACCTTGACCAACAGCGAGTCGAAGTAAGGGGTGACCACCGCGCCGGAGAAGGCCGAGCCAGCATCGAGCCGGATGCCCATGCCGCTAGCCGAGCGGTAGGCAGTGATCCGGCCATAATCCGGGAGAAATCGGTTTTCGGGATCCTCGGTCGTGACGCGGCACTGCACGGCCGCGCCCATCGACTTGATCGCCGCCTGGTCGCCGAGGCCGATCTGCGCGTCGGAGAGTTTCCAGCCCTCCGCCGCGCGTATCTGCCGGCGGACGATGTCGATGCCGGTGATCTCCTCGGTGACGGTGTGCTCCACCTGGATCCGCGGGTTGACCTCGATGAAGTAAAAGCGGCCGGTGTCGGCGTCGACCAAAAACTCGACCGTGCCGGCGTTCTCGTACCGAGCCGTGCGGCCGATCGCCAGGGCCGCCTCACAGATCGCGTTCCGGAGGCCGGCGTCGAGGTTGGGCGCGGGCGCGACCTCCACGACCTTCTGGTGACGCCGCTGCACCGAGCAGTCCCGCTCGAAGAGGTGCACGAGGCCGCCGTGCAGGTCGCCGAGCAGCTGCACCTCGATGTGCCGGGCGCGCTGGATGAACTTCTCGACGAACACGCTCGCCGAGCCGAAGGCGGTCTTGCTTTCGCGCTGCGCGCTTTCGAGGGCGACGGCCAACTCGTCCTCACCGCGGACCACCCGCATGCCCCGGCCGCCGCCGCCGTGGGCCGCCTTGAGGATCACTGGATAGCCGAGTCCGCGGGCGATCGAGCGGGCATCGGCAAGGCTGGAGAGCGGCTCCGCGCTGCCGGCGAGGATCGGCACGCCGGCCCGATTCGCCAGGTCGCGGGCGGCGGTCTTGTCGCCGAGCGTGCGAAGCAGTTCCACGCGCGGGCCGACGAACGTGATCCCGGCGGCGTCGCAGGCCGCCGCGAACTCCGGGTTCTCCGACAGGAAGCCGTAGCCGGGATGGATGGCGTCGACACCCCGGTCCTTGGCGATCGCGACGATGCCGCGGATGTCGAGGTAGGAGCGGATCGGCTCGCCGGGCCTGCCCACGAGGTAGGCTTCGTCGGCCTTGAAGCGATGGAGGGCGAAGCGGTCCTCGTGCGCGTAGATCGCCACGGTGCGGATGCCCAGCTCGTGTGCCGAGCGAAAGACGCGGATCGCGATCTCGCTGCGATTGGCGACCAGGAGTTTGGTGATCGGGCGCATGGCTGGGGAGTGGGGGTGGACGCCGGAGCGGAGGAGAGGCCGGACCACGGGGCGTAGAGCCGACCGGGACGAGGCCGTCAATGTAGCGGGAATGACCGGGCCTTCCAGGCGTCGGCGTCGGGAAACAGGCATTTCGTCGCCACGGTCGGTGGCCCGCTCACGAGGGGCTCCCGGGTCGTTCGTCGGCATAGCTCGGCCGGATGTAGTCGGGCACAAGCGTCGCGGCCGTGTCCGCGGCACCATCCCAGGCACGTGACATGCCGAGTTGGGCGACGGCCGCGGCGGTCGGGCACCAGGCGGCCGGCGGCGGCAGGAGGTGTCCGGCCGCGAGCAGCCGGTCGGCGAGCGTGACGACGGCCGGACCACTGACCCACGCGCCGTGTGGCAGGGAAGCAACCCAGCGATCGATCGGCTCGAGTCGTCCGGCCGACACATGCCGGCCGCGGTCGCAAACCACAGCCGTGGCCACGAACACCTCCCCACGACCGGCGTCGTAGGCCATGTGCAGCGGTTTCCGCTGGTCGTCACGGGTGGCGTCGGCCAGCGAGGCGACCACCTCGAACCCCGATACCCCCACGAGTCGGCCGCGACCCGCCCAGGCGATCGCCTGGGCCGTGGCGATGCCGACCCGCAGCCCGGTGAACGAACCCGGCCCACGGACCACCGCCACTAGGTCGGCGTCGCCGACCGCCCATCCCAGTTCCGCCGTCACCTCCGCCACGGCCGCGGCAAGCGTTCGGGCATGTCCGCCGGCCGGCCCGAGCGAGCGTGTCCGGAATCCAGGGCCGTCGCTGGCCGCGACGCTTCCGCCGGCGTGACTGGTGTCGATGGCGATGGTTCTCACGAGCGGTGTCTTCCCATCGATTCTTGACCCATCAGCCTGCCGGTCGTAGCCTCCGAAGTCTAGTATCGTTGAGGCCGCGGGCGTCACGTTCGGGCTCATGCAGGGTTGGCCCGTCCGGGCCGGAAGACGTGAAGCGGGCCATCATCAGCGACGTCCACGGCAACCTCGAAGCGCTGCAGGCCGTGCTCGAGGACATCGACCGTCAGGCGGTCGACGCCGTCTATTGCTTGGGCGACGTGGTCGGGTACGGGCCAAACCCGTGCGAGTGCGTCAAGCTCGTCCAGGACCGCTGCAGCGTGGTGATCCTCGGCAACCACGATCAGGGGGCCCTGTTCGACCCGGAAGGCTTCAACTCGGGGGCCGAGCGGGCCATCCGCTGGACCCGCAATCAGATCGAGTTGCACGACAGGCTGCCCCGCAACTCTGGCACGCGGGTCGCCGACTTCCTTGGTGAGATGGCCCGCAACCACGTCGATGGCGAGGCCCTGTTCGTCCATGGGTCGGCCCGCCGCCCGCTCGACGAATATGTCTTTCCGGAGGACATCTACAATCCGCTCAAGATGGAGTTCCTCTTCGAACTCGTGCCCCGCTTCTGCTTCCAGGGCCATACGCACATTCCTGGCATGTTCACCACGTCTCCGGAGTTCATCGCCCCGGTGGTACCGGCCGGTGAGACGGAGGTCGCGTTCGACCTGCCCGCGGGCAAGGCGATGGTAAACGTGGGTTCGGTTGGCCAGCCCCGGGACGAGGACCCACGGAGTTGCTACGTCATCCTGGAAGACGCCAAGCGGGTCAGGTTTCGACGGATCGCCTATCCGTTCGAGACGACCCGCCGCAAGATTCACGCCATCGCCGACCTCGACAATTTTCTCGGTGACCGGCTCGCGCAGGGCAAGTAGCCCAGCGGCCGGTATACTCGCGGCGTTGTCCCCCTGGCGGGTCGCGGTTCGCCCGCCCGCCTCCCGCCCGGAAGCTCGCCTTGGAACGCCGCTACGTCACGTTCTTCGCCATCTCGCTGGCGATCGTCATCGCCAGTCAGGTGCTGCAGTCGCGGTTCTTTCCGGCACCGCCTCCTCCGCCGCCGAACGAGGCCGAGCCCGCCGCCGACGCCGTCGAGTCGCGGCCTGACGAGGCCCGGCCCGCGGCCGACGAGGTCGCGATGTCGGCGACCGCCGGCGAGCCTGTCGCGCGGCGACGGTTTACCCTCGGTTCGCTCGATCCGGCCGATCCGGCCCGACTCCTGGCCACGCTCAGCAGCCGCGGCGGAACGATCGAGCGGATCGAGCTTTCCGACGGGCAGTTCCACGACCAGGACGACCGCTCGGGATACCTCGGCCACCTGGTCCCCGTCGCCGACGACGCGGGCTGCCGACTCGGGGTGGTCGGTGCCGGGACACCGGCCGCCGCCGCCGGCCTGCGGGTCGACGACGTGATCGTGCGGGTCGCCGGCGCGATGACCGCCGACCCGGCGGCGCTCGCCGACGTGCTCGCCGGCACCCGGCCCGGGCAGCGGGTGACGATCGCCTTTCAGCGAGACGGCGTCACCGCCGACTGCGAGGCGACACTGGGGCGGCGACCGCTGGAGGTGGTCCGGCCGGAGTTCAAGGGCGAGCCGGTGGCCGACGTCGACGCCCGTTCGCACGACCAGCTCTCCTTCCTGCTGTCGATCGAGTCACGCGATGGACGCCGCCGCCGCGAACCACTCGACGAGATCGAAGGGCAGGGGCTGGCGACGATCGATTGGGAGGGGGCGGCGACAGCCGACGGCCGCGGCGTGCGGTTCACCCGGTCGCTCTCCGGTGGGCTGCGGATCGCCAAGGAATATCGGCTGGCGGAGGCCGGGCCGGACGCGACCGGTTACGCCCTGGAACTGCTCGTCGAAATGGAAGCCACCGACACGCCGACCGTCGTCAGTTATGCGCTCGACGGGCCGACCGGCCTGCCGACCGAGGGCTGGTGGTACACGCAGCGGGTCTGGCACGACTTCTGGAGCAGTCTCGCGGTCCGCGACGTGGCGCTGCGGTTCGCGGGTGGGACGAGCACGCTGATCAGCGGCCTGAAGGCGCTCGATGGCACGCTGGAACGGCCGGCCACGACGATCGCCGACGGCACGCCCCTCGCCTTCGCGGGCGTCGACGCGCTGTATTTCGCCTCCGCGCTGATTCCCGCGACCGACGCCGACCCGCCGGCGCTGGCCGAGGTAAGGCCGTTGGTGGTCGGCAAGCCGCCGTCACAGCCTCGGAAGAAGCTCGTCGACGTGACCGCCCGGCTGGTCTCGGCGGATCTCTCGCTCGAGCCGGGGCGTCCGCTGCGGCATCGGTTCACGATTTTCGCCGGGCCCAAGCAGCCGGAGTTGCTGCGGCGGTTCGGCGCGGCCCAGGCCGGCATGGACGACCTCGTGTACTACGGCTGGTTCGGCTGGGTGGCCAGGCCGATGATCGCCGTACTGCACGGACTGCACGCCGTCGTCGGCAACTACGGGGTCGCGATCATCCTGCTGACGGTCCTCGTCCGCGGCGCCATGTTCCCGGTCAGCCGGCGGCAGGCGATCTCCTCGCAGAAGATGCAGGCCCTGCAGCCCGAGATGAAAGTCCTCAACGAAAAGTACAAGAAAGACCCCGAACGACGGACGCGGGCCACGCAGGAACTCTGGCGAAAGCACGGCGTCAATCCGGCCAGCGGGTGTCTACCCGTGTTCATCCAGATCCCGATCTTCATGGGCCTTTACCGCGCGCTGGCCACCGACGTGTCGCTCCGGGAGGCGCCGCTGTTCTCGTCGGCCATCCGCTGGTGTTCCAACCTCGCGGCGCCCGACATGTTCTGGAATTGGTCGGCCATCCTGCCGAGGTTCTTCTCCGATCCCGAGGGCTGGCTGGGGCCCTACCTCAACCTCCTGCCCCTGGCGACGATCGGCCTCTTTCTCTGGCAGCAGAAACTCTTCATGCCGCCGGCACTCGACGAGCAGCAGAAGATGCAGCAGCAGGTGATGAACTACATGATGTGGTTCATGGCGCTGATGTTCTTCAAGGTTCCCTCTGGACTATGCCTCTACTTCATCGCCTCAAGCCTGTGGGGCATCGCCGAGCGGTTGCTGTGGCTACCGAAGGCCACCGCCCAGGTGGCCGGAGACCGGACGCTGGCGGTCGCCACTCCGCCGGGCGGTCCAACGGCGGCGGAAGCGACCCGCGAGAAGCGACTTGCACGGAAGCGGCGCTGAGCGCCCGGACGGCTCCGCATGTTCTCCGCCGCCGACCTGATCGTGGCACCGGCGACACCTGCGGGGGCGGGCCTGCGGGCCATCGTGCGTTTGGCTGGGGATGGTCTCGAGCATCCACTGCGAACCCTGTTCGACGCCGACCCGCCCGGCTTCGCGGCCGCCGGGGACACACCACGGGTGGTGACCGGCCGACTGAACCCGTCCGGGCTCGGTCGAGCCTGGGGGCCACTGGCGGTCGAGATCCTGCACTGGCCGGGACCGGCGGGGCCTCTCGGCGGGCCGCTGGCCGAGGTGCAACTGCCGGCTTCGGCGGCGTTGGTGGCCGCCGTGCTCGACGAGGCCTGCCGACACGGCTGCCGGCTCGCCCGGGGCGGCGAGTTCACGCTGCGGGCTTTCCTGGCGGGGCGTCTCGACCTCGTTCAGGCCGAGACCGTGCTCGCGGTCGTCGACGCCACGACCTCCGAAGAACTCTCGGCGGCCCTCGACCGGATGGCCGCTGGCGCAGGGGGGCGTCTTGCCGCGGTCCGCTCCGAGGTCCTCGATCTCGTGGCCGACGTGGAGGCGGCGATCGATTTTGCCGACGAGGCGACCCCCGATGCCGTGCCGGTCGGTCCGGAGTGGCGGAGCGTCTCGGCCCGCGTGGCCGCTTGTGACGCCGGCATTGCCCAGGTCACCGAGCGATTGGCCGATCGTGACGCGGCTGCGGCCGACCTGCCGCGGGTCGTGATCGCGGGGCCCCCGAACGTCGGGAAGAGCAGCCTTTTCAACGCCCTCACCGGCCGCCCAGCCGCGCTCGTCGCCGACGAGATCGGCACCACCCGCGACTGGCTCGAGGCCACGCTCGGAGACGACTCGGGGCCGCGGTGCCTGCTCGTGGATGTGGCCGGCATTCATGCGGCGGGGGAGACCGGCGATGCGGTCACCGCGACGGCGGAGGCCAGGGCCCGCGAGCAACTCGAGCGAGCCGACCTGGTGGTCTTTTGCCAGGATAGCGTGCAGGGAGGCGGTGTTCCCGTCCCGGTGCGGGCGCAGCGGGTCGACGTGACCACGCGGAGTGATCTGGTGCACCACGTCCAACCGGGCGAGCGGGTGACGAGCAGCCTGACCGGTGCGGGCATCCAGGGACTGCGGCACGAGATCCTCGCCGCCGTGGCCCGACTGCCGCCGCGGGGCTCCCCGGCCACGGCCCGGCTGGCCGTCGGCTGCGCGGCGGCCCGCCGGTCGCTGGCCGCGGCCCTGGCCACCGTGGATGGTGCGGCTGCCGGCAGCGTCGACGAGGCGATCGTGGCCGGACACCTGCGTCGGGCAGCCGAGGAACTCGCCGAGATCACGGGGGACTCCATCACGACGGATCTGCTCGACCGCCTATTCTCACGGCACTGCATCGGCAAGTGAGGTGGTCGTGACGGCAACGCTTGAATCGATCCTGGCGCAGCTCGCGGCTGGTGCCGACCGCTTCACGCGACGCGCGGCCCTCGGGCGTGCGGCGCTCGCCCGCGATACCGCGCGGGCCGTGGCCGCGGCCGCCGATCATTGGATCGACGCGGCCGTCGCGATCGAGACGTCGGGCGGGGCGGCCGCCGACCCGCGGCACACCGCCATCGTCGGCGAGGAGACGGCCACCGGTCCGCTGACGACCCTGCGGCTCCTACTCACGACCGAGCGGGTGTGGGCAGACATCGATCGTCACGGTCTGCCGCAGCTGCCCGCGCCGCCCGGGCCGATCCCCGGCGAGGCAGCCGACACGCTCGCGGTGGACGTGCTGCCGGAACCGCGGCTCTTCGACGGCCTGACGGCGGGTGTGCAGCAGGCGACCGTGCGGTGCGGTGATCCCGGCGGAGTCGCCGCCTTCGAGGAGGCGTGGCGGCAGGAGATCGCGGTCCGGCCGCGGACGGGCGGTGTGGCGGCCGTCCTGGGCGCGGGCAACGTCACCGGCCTGGCGGCCGCCGACGCCATCTGCCAGATCTTCGAGCACGGCCGGGCGGCCGTGGTCAAGTTGCACCCCTTGCACGCCCCTCTCGAGACGGTCTATCGCGATGCTTTCGCGCCGCTGATCGAGGCCGGGATGCTCGCGATCGTGAGCGGTGGTGCCGACGTCGCGCAGCGGGTGTGCGCTGCTCCCGAGGTGAGCCACGTGCATCTCACCGGCGGTGCGGCGGCGTTCGAGGCGATCGTATGGGGCGCGCGGCGACCGCGGCCCACCACGCCCGTGCTCTCCAAGTCGATCAGCTGCGAACTGGGCAACGTGACCCCTTGGATCGTGGTGCCCGGGCGGTATGCGTTGGCCCACCTCCGCTATCAGGCCGATCTCGTGGCCGCCTCGATCGCCAACAACGGCTCCTTCAACTGCATCGCCACCAAGTGCCTGGTGACCTGCCGGCAGTGGCCGCAACGGGAGGCCTTCCTGGAACTCGTGGCCGCCCGGCTGGCCTCGCTGCCACCGCGGGCGGCCTGGTATCCGGGATCGGCAGCGTGTTGGCAGGAAGCGACCGGCCGGCCGATGCCCGCCGACGGCACGTTGCCCTGGTCGTTCACGGCGGGCGTCGATCCGTGGGGGGATCGGCGGCTGTTCGAGCGGGAATGGTTCGCCCCCGTGGCTGTCGAGGTGCCGCTCGACGCGATGGATGTGGAATCGTTCTACGAGCGGGTCGGTGAGTTCACCCGCTCGCTGCCGGGATCACTGGCCGCGAGCGTCACGATTCCTCCGTCGCTTGGGCCGCGGGATCGTCGCCGGACCGAGCTGCTGGTCGAACACCTCCGCTACGGGGCGGTGGCAGTCAACACGTGGGTCGCGATGGTCTACCGGCTGGCAAGCCTGCCGTGGGGAGGCTTTCCGGGCGGCACGCTCGCCGATCCCCGCAGCGGCATCGGCAAGGTCCACGATCCGCTGTTGCTGCCGCTGGTGCGCAGCGTGATCATCACGGCGCCGCTCGCCTCACGGCTGACCGCTCCGTGGGTGCCCTGGCATCGCTCGTCAGCCCGCCTCGCCCGGGGCCTGCTGGCGGCGTACGCGGCGGTCGCGGACGGTCGCTCGGGTGTCTGGCCGCTCGTCAGGATGACACCCGCCCTGTTCGCGGCCTGAACGATCGGCCACTGCTTCCCTGCCGCGCGCGGGGGGGGGTATACTCGTTGTCGTCCGTCCGGTCCAGCGGGACCACACCGTCGCGGGCCGGGCGGCGGCATTCACGGGATCGGGCGGACGACCATGGCAGAGGTGACTTCGGCTGCCGACGACTTCGCCGCCGCAGTCCTCGCCGCCCGCTACCGGGTGCTGGCGCGAATCGGTGCCGGCGGCATGGGCGTCGTGTATCGTGCCTGGGATCACGCGGCGGATCGCTATGTGGTCATCAAGGCGCCCCACCGCGCTCTACTGGCCGATGAGCGGGCGGTCGCTCGTTTCGACCGTGAGATGGAGGCGATGCGGCGGATGCGGCATCAGGCCGTGGTGCCGGTGATCGACTTCGGATCGCATCGTGGATTTCCCTACGCGGTCATGCCCTATCTGGCCGGGGGCAGCCTCGCCCGTCGCCGACCGATGCGGGCAGGCCGGCCCGTCGCGGGCCGTTCGGCGACGCTCCGCAGTTGGCTCGTGCCGATCGCCGACGCGCTCGACCACGTGCATGCCGAGGGTTTCGTGCACCGGGACGTCAAACCCGACAACATCCTGTTCGACGGCCGTGGGCGTGCGCATCTTGGGGACTTCGGGATCGCGACCTTCGTCCGCCTGGCCGGCCGTCTCGAGCCGCCGGCGACCAACGGCCCGCCGATCGCGGCGGGCCTCACCGACGCGGGCAAGGCCGTGGGGACACCGGAGTACATGGCCCCCGAGGTGATCCTGGGCAACGCTGTCGACGGACGTGCGGACCAATACGCGTTGGCGGCCTTGGTGCATGAGTTGCTCGCCGGCGGGCCGCCGATCGCGGGCAGCAGTCCGGCCGCCACGCTGGCGGCACACGTCGATGCCGCACCGCTCGAGTTGGCTGCCCTCCGGCCGGAGCTGCCGGCGTCGCTGTGTGCAGCCGTGCGACGAAGCCTGGCCAAGGATCCCGCCGCGCGATTCGCGACGTGCCTTGAGTTCGCGGAGGTCGTGCTCGTACACGTGGCGGAGGAGCCGGCTCCGGCACCGCGGCTCGTCTGCCCGGCCTGTGATCGGATGATGACGCCCCCGGAGGGTATGGCCGGTTGCAACGGCAGGTGTCCCTGCTGCCGCGAGGTCTTGTTCGTCACCGAAGATCTTCAGGCCGTGGTGGCCCCCGCCGACCGACTCACCGGCGACGTCGGCCACCCGCCGCTCGCGCTGCGGCAGCGGGGATGAGCGATCGTTGGCGACATCTGCGGACGCTGCTCGCCTGGCCCGTGCTGCTGATTGCGCTCGCCGGCCTGCTGGCATTGGCCCGTCGTGACCGGGCGGCTCGCCCCCACGCCCCGCTCACGGTCGACGCCCGCACGCTGACGGTCGCCGCCCACGTCGCCGCGGCTGACGGGGAAGGTCGCGAACGTCCTCCTCGGCCCGCCGAGATGCGGGAGGCGGCGGCCGAACTCGAGCGGGCTGCGCAGGCGGCCGACGAGGCCCGCGTCGGCCTCGAGAAGACCAGACAGGATCTCGAGGGCACGAAGGAGACGCTGGATCGTCAGCGGAAGGAGTTCGAGGGACTGCGGGCCGACGCCGACAAGAACTCCGCGGAGACAAGGAAGCAACTCGACCAGGCCCGTGCCGACCTCGAGGCGAAACGCGAGGAAATGGAACAGGCGTCACGGCAGGCGGAGGAGCGGGTCGCCAAGGCACGCCGCGACCTCGAACAACTCCAGCAGGGCAGGCTCGCCGCGGCGGCCCAGGCCGGTATCGCGCAGGACCTC
>VGYP01000072.1 GCA_016872955.1 Planctomycetota bacterium | reverse complement strand
GAAAACCGGGGTCCACCTCAGTTTCCAGGTATAACAGGGGTGTTCTGCGGGGAAGTTCGCCAACTCGCTTCGTCTTGCGGTTCTCCCATCGGACTTCTTGGTGATCTCTATATGTGCGGCATCTGCGGCGCGATCGGTATGCCGGCCCAGCAGGGCAATGATGCGGCCGAACGCATGGCCGAGGCGATGACCCATCGTGGCCCCGATGATGAAGGCCTGCATCGGGTCGATTCCGTCGTTTTCAGAATGCGCCGGCTCAGCATCCAGGACATCAAGGGAGGAAAGCAGCCGCTCTACAACGAGGATTCGACGATCGCCCTGGTCGCCAACGGTGAGATCTACAACCACCGCAGTCTGAGAGCCACCCTGGAGGGTCTAGGCCATCGCTTCCGCACGCGTAGCGACTGCGAGACTATCGTCCACGCATACGAGCAGTATGGCGAGGGCTTTCTGTCTCACCTTCGTGGGATGTTCGCCATTGCGATTCACGACATCGCCAGGGGTCGCGTCGTCCTTGCCCGAGATCGCCTTGGCGAGAAGCCGCTCTACTACGCCGAGACCAAGACCGGGCTGCTCTTTGCCTCCGAGTTACGGGCGATGCTCGCCAGTGGCTCGGTTCCCCCGACGTTCGACCGCGGCTCACTGCATGCGTTCTTCCGCTATGGATTCATTCCTGAACCGCAGACCGCGATCGCCGGCCTACAGAAACTTCTGGCAGCCCACTCGCTTACCATCGATCTCGGAACAGGCCGCACACAGCTTCGTCGATACTGGTCGTTTCAAGACGCCGGTCACCGTCGAGCAGACGCCGCGATCGTGGGTGCTGCATTCAATGAGATCACCTCCTTCATCACGGACGCGGATGTCCCGGTCGGGATTGCCCTGAGCGGCGGCCTCGACTCCGGCGCCATCGCCATATCGGCCGCATCACACACGTCCAAAAACCTCCATGCCTTCACGGTCGGCTATGACGATGATGAGGGCACGGACGAAACAAACGTGGCCCACCAAGTCGCCAGACACGCGGGCCTTTCGTTTCACCCCGTCTCGCTGAAGACCGCGGATGTCGTCGCTTCCTATCCCGAGACGCTCTGGCTCAAGGACGACCCGATTCAGGACATCGCCGGCCCGTGCTATCTGGCGCTGGCCCGGGCCGCACGGGCCGCCGACGTGCCCGTGCTTCTACTCGGGCTGGGAAATGACGAACTCTTCTGGGGCTACCCGTGGGTCGCCGAGGCCGCCCGGCGATCACGCGCGCTGCGGGATGGGTGGGGACAGGTGTTGCGGACGTGGTGGCGCTATGCCGCGTCGCGAGCAATACAGCATCCGCGGTTCGAACGTCGCCTGGCGAGGCGGATCTTTGCCGTGGGGGCAGATTGCCGAAACCTCGCCGTCGACCTCCTGGCAGTGCCCCACACGCTGCGATTCTACGACACCCTGGCTGATTACCGGCGGGTCGATTCAGCAGCCGGCTCGTTCTTTACCAGAACTCTCTTACAGGATGTCGACCCATTGCGACAGAGCCACCTCACTTCTCGGCCTGACATTCTTGCGGCGCCACCGGAGGCTGCGATTCTCCAACTTATCTGCGAAACGTACCTCCGGGAGAATGGCTTGACCCAATCCGATCGACTCACCATGGCGGCCTCGGTCGAGGCTCGCGTGCCGTTCGTCGACTATCGCCTCGCAGAGCTCGCCTACGCACATCAGGTCGCCATGGGGTCACATATCGACGATGACAAGCGCCTGTTTCGGGAGTCCGTCCGCTCGATTTGCCCGCCCTGGCTGACCAACCGCCCGAAGCGTGGCTTCACACCGCCGGTGATGACGTGGAAGCAGGCAATCTATCGACGGTACGCGTCCCTCGTCGAAGATGGCGTACTCGTCACAAGGGAAATCATCACGCCTTCTGCTGGCCGGCGGGTCGCGGCGGCGGCCACGAACTGTCGAAACCTTCCCGCTCTGTACCACGACGCGGTTGCCTTGGAGTTGTGGAGTCGCCAAATCCTGGCGGGCCGCGTGTTTTCCCAGGACGAATGGCCGTCCCGCGACGCGCTGTAAGGCGCATGCCGGCCGATTGAATCGACACACGTTCGCATCGAACGGGGTGGGCGGCCAGGTCAGCGAATACTCGGACCCCGCCTGCGGCGGGTCAATCGCGGCTGCCCCAGCGGTTCACGGAACAAAGGGGCCGGGGCCGTGCCGCCGAACACCATGGCATGCGGCTGTGGACCGGACGACCTATCCCCCGCCGTGAATCGTCTCGATCCAGTCAGCGAAGGCGGCGTACGTCTTCTCGCGGTCGAGGTGCCGCTCGGCCAGTCGCCGTGCAGCCTGCCGCATGGCGGCCAGCCCGCCGCGATCGACTGCGAGAGCCGTGATTGTTTTCGCAAGTGCCACAGCGTCGCCAGGCGCATATGCGACGCCGGCGTCATGCTGCTCGAGCATGGCTGCCAGTTCGCCCGGGCTCGCGTTCACGATCGCCAGCCCAGACGCGGCATAATCGCAGACCTCGGCCGGCATCACGGCCATGGCATCGGGCCTCGTGAGCACGATCCCGACGTCACACCGTCCGAGGAGACCAACGTAGTCACGGCGGCCGGGCGATCCATGCACCTCGAGCCGGCACGATCCACCGGTGACCGCAGCCGCGCGCCGGAGCGAGTCCTCGAGCGGCCCGGAGCCGATCACATGGATGGTGGCGGCCACGCCCTTGGCGGAAAGCTGTCTCGCCACGGCAGGGAGGATGTCGATGCCAAGGCCGACCTCCGGGCTCACGGAGGCCACGCATGCCAAAGGCCTCGCATCGGGCCGGGCACAAGATTGCTCACCGGGGAACGGCACGTGGGCCAGCGCGGGCGGCGGTGCCGGAAACTCCGCCACAAACGTCCCCACGCAACACACGTGCCGGGGCGTGCCGCCGGGGGCGTCACGGAATGCCGCTGCGGCATGGGCGTCCGCGGTGGCGGCAAGGGCATCGGCCGCAGCCACGATGGCGTGACGCCGGCCCTCCACATCACCAAGCAGCAGCGGCGCGATCAGCGGCCTGAGAAAACGCGGCCCCGGTACGAGCCGTGCCACCATCTCGGGCCAGCGGGCAGTGGCGTCGAGAATGAAGGTGGCGTCGAGCTTCCTGGCGAGCCGCAGGGCCGCCTCCGACCCATCGAGGGGGGGCAGGCTCGCGAGAATGATGTCCGGACGATCGATCTGTCCTGAAGAAACCCCTTCGTTGGCAAGGCGCTCGAATGTCTGGCTGAAGTCCCGATAGCTGGCGATTCTCACCAACGACACGTCCTGCGCGTAGGGTCGCGTCGCCACGAGTCGCACCGCGAAGCCCTCGTCCTCATGAATGCCAAGCGGGGCCGTGCGGACGGACTTGCGGCGGTGGCTCCAGGTGGCCGTCCACCAAGTGACGTCATGACCCCGGGCCGCAAGAACGCGGGCCAGCGACCAGTAGCGAAGCGGAGGAGTCCCTTCGCCGGGGATGTCGTCGAAGGGATCGACCAGCCAGACAGTGAGCGGCCGGGAAGTGAGGGGGTCGGGCGCGAGACTGGGCATGGCGGGAGCCTAGCAAAGCCGCGCCACCCGGCGGAGACCGACTCGCCTGGCCCGCAGGCGGCGCGGGTTTGGCGGGGGCAGCAGGCCACGCATCGACCCGGTCGGCCTCGACCGGCCTTATCCCGCCTGGGCTTGTACCCAGCGTGCCATGGCGGCGATGCCGTCCGCGGTCGATTCCACCGGCACGAAGCCGGTGCGAAGCAGCTTCTCGACGGGAAACACGGCGTCCTGCGTCAGTGTCTGGAAGCGGCGCGAGTCGAGGGCGAACTGCCGGCCGGTGATGGCCTGGCAGGCGTCTCCCAGCCGCGCGATCGCCGCCGCGATCGGCCGAGGGAGCTTGCGGGGCTCTGGCGCACCGGCCGTGAGGGCGATCTGCCGGGCCACTTCGGGGAGTAGCACCGGGGCCGGATCGGCGACGTTGAACACCTCGCAGCCTGGATTCAGCAGCGGCAGGAGATGAGTGATCGCCGCGGCGGCGTTGCGGCGGGACAGAATCGACTTCCAAACCGGCCGTGTTCCGATCAGGCAGGGCCGGCCGCGGAGCACCTGCCTGGCGAACGCCGCGAGGTTGGCCCCGTTGCCCGGGCCGTAGACCGGTGCGAAACGCAGGATCGCCGCCGCCCGGTCTGGGCCGGCGGCGGCCCATTCCCGCATGGCCGCTTCCGCCGCCGCCTTGGAGCGGCCGTACGGATCGTGCTCCTCGGGGGCGGCCGTCTCGTCCGCGACGCCCCCGACCGCGCGCACGGCCTTGATGGAACTGACGAACACGAACCGGCGCACGCCGCGGCTCGCAGCCCAGGCGAGCCACTCGCGGGTGCCCTCGACGTTGACGCTTTGGAACGCCGTCAGATCGGCCGCCGTCGGCCGGGCCACGTGCTGCTTGACCTCCAGATGCACGACGGCGTCGATTCCGACGCCATGATCACCCGGCCGAAGCAGCTCGGCCCGGGCGGCCGCCGTCCAGTGGGCCGGTAGGTCGCCGGGCGGCGTCCGGCCGGTCGCCACCCCCCGATACCCGCAAGCGGTCAGGGATTCCACGAGGCAGCGGCCGATGAAGCCGCTCGCTCCCGTGACCAGCACGTTCATCGAATCGGATCGCACTGTTCGGGAGCTTCCTGGCTTCGGCCCGCCCGCGGCATGATGACCGCCTCGGTGATTCGCGCGAGCCCGATGCCGCAGGCAGCGCCGGCCAGATTCGCAACCCAGTCGTAGCCGTCCGGCGAGCGGTCCGTCAGGGACTGCGTCGCCTCATCGAGCGCGGCGAACAAAGCCGTGGCGGCAAGCAAAGCCGGGGCCGAGAGCAGGATCCGGAACACGCCGGCCCTGTTCGCGAAGCTCGCCAGGAAGGCGAGCACCGCGTACAGGCCTCCGTGTATGATCTTGTCCAACGGTAGCGGCAGTGCGCTGCTGCCCAGGTCGAGTTCGGGAACGCGGGGCCAATGGGTCAGAAACAGCAGTGTCACGGTGTAGCTGGTGAGGGAGCCGGACACGGCTCGTGCCGACCCGGCCCACGCGGCCAGGCACGCGATCAGCGTGCGTTCGACGGTCGCGGCTCGCTGCACCACGTTCGATCTCGGCAAGCCTGCGACATGACGCGCTGCCCTCCGTCTGCCGCGTCTTGGATGGATTGTATCCACGGTCTCAGTTGACCGCCGGCCAGGGGTTCGATCGGTGAACAGGTCTGCCGCCGACGCGAGCTACGCGGTGCACGAACGGGCGGAGGCCGCTGAAGCCGAAGGCCTGACGTTTCCCACGGTCGTGACCGCGCCGGCCTCGATCGACAACCATCGGCACGTGCGCATGATCGGGATGCTGGCCGGCGAACTTGCCGCCGCCCATCCTGACAGTTCCTGGCTCACCGTGGGCGACGGCCATTACGGCTCCGACGCCATCCGGTTGGCCCGGCACGGAGTGCGGGCGCATGCCTCGAGCCTGACGGCGGCCACGCTCGCCATCAGTCACAAGCGCGGCTGGATTTCCGAGTGCTCCGCCCAGAATGCCGAACGGCTCACGTTTCCCGACTCCTCGTTCGACTTCGTGCTCTGCAAGGAGACCTATCACCATCTGCCCCGGCCGGCAGTGGCGTTTTACGAGATGCTGCGGGTGGCCCGCATCGCGGTGGTGTTCATCGAGCCCAACCGTCTGGCCGCGACGCCGCTCGGCTTCCTGCGCACGCTCGTCAAGAGGGCCACGGGCCGGGCCGTGATGGCCGAGTACGAACCGTCCGGCAACTACATCTTCCGGCTGAGCCTGCCGGAGATCATCGAGATGAGCCGCGCGATCGACCTTCCAGCCGTGGCGTGGCGCTACTACAACGACTTCTATCACCCGCGCCTGTTCCACCGGCCCGCGGCCAGCGCGACGGAATGGGCATTGTTTCGGACCGGCATCTTCGTCCAGGACTTCCTCTGCCGGATGGGGCTGATGCCATTCGGGGGCCTGTCGTGCGCGGTCTTCAAGGCGGAACCGACCGCCGCGGTGACGGCGGCGTTTGCCCGCCGTGTTATCCGGCTGCGGCGGCTGCCGCGAAACCTCGACCTGGCCGAGGCCGCCGCCCGGGAGCCCGCGGAATAGGTCACGCGGGCGGGCGGCCGCTGCGGCCGCCATTGGCCACGTACGAGCCCAGCGCGACCAACAGCGTGGGTTTCATCCAATATGTATGCCGCCGCTGGCAGGTGAACGAGGCCCACAACGACCGCACCGCGGCCGGGTCGAGAAACGGCACCTCCTGCAAGGCGGCCACGGCCGCCTCGCACACGTCCCGCAACTCGGTGTCCAGCCAGTCTCCGACCGGCAGCGAGAAGCCGGTCTTCGCCCGGCTGAGCACGACGGGCGGCAGGAGGTGGCCTACGGCCCGACGCAGGACGGCCTTGGGCATGCCCTGGTCGAGGTGCAGCCGCCCCGGCGTTCTGACCGCTTCCTCGATGACCTCCCGACCGAGGAACGGCACCCGAAGTTCGAGCGAATGGGCCATGCTGTTGATGTCGGAATCCCTGAGCAGCGTGTTCGACATGTAGCAGTACGACTCCACCCGCATCACACCCTGAAACACGTCCCGAGACTCCGGCTCGCACAAGTCATACAGCTCGCCAGGGAGGTAGTTCGCCTCCAGCCCCGCATCCGTCGCGGCCAGCCCGAGGTGCCCAAGAACCTCGGCCGACAGCATCCGCCGAATGTCGATGTCTACGTCCACCGGCCGGCCTGAACTGACGGCGAGCATCGCCAGCCGCTCGCGATAGCGCGGCGGGCAGAAGGGCATCGCGAGCCTCGCCATGCTCTTCCTGGCGGCGCCGGGCAGCACCGCCGCGGCCCGAATGAAGGGAGCCAGCCGGCTGACACGGAAGAAGTTGGCGTAGCCGCCGAACATCTCGTCGGCACCCAGCCCGGAGAGCACCACCTTCGCGCCTCCCAGGCGGGCCGCCCGCGAGATGATAAAGGTGTTGAATCCATCGACGCTGGGCCTGTCGGCAGCCGCGAGCCATTGCTGCCACAGTTCCAGGGCCTCCGCCTTGCCGATCATCACCTCGTGGTGCTCGCTGCCGATCCGGGCGGCCGTCTCGCGGGCCACCGGCAGTTCCGAGGGCATGCTGTCGCTCTCGAATCCGACCGAGAACGTCTTCAGCCGCCCAGCGCTCTCGCCCGCCAAGGCGGCGATCGCGCCGCTGTCGATTCCGCCGGACAGGAACACGCCCAAGGGAACGTCGGAGGCCAACTGTCGCTGGACGGATCGGCGCACGGCCTCCCCCGTCGCGGCGACCGCCTCGTCCATGGTTCGGCCCGCGAGCGGGGCCGGGAAGCGCCAGAACCGTCGCTGCGGCCGCGGTCGCAGGCGGCCCTGGCCGTCGGCCTCGAGCCATTGAACCGATCCGACCGGGAATGAGCGGATCGCCCGGTGGACGGTGAGCGGATCCTGGGGCGCCCCGTAGGCCAGGAAACTGGCCACGCCGGCCGGATCGTAGTCGGTCGGCACGAGGCCCGACGCCACGAGCGTCCTGACCTCACTCGCGAACACGATCCGTTCCTCCGCCTTGGCGACGTACAAGGGTTTGATTCCGAGCGGATCCCGGGCGAGCAGGACCCGACGCGTCGCCCGTTGGTAGAAGGCGAAGGCATACATGCCGTCGAGCCTCTCGACGAACGCTTCGCCCCACCGGGAGAGTCCCTTGAGGAGCACCTCTGCATCGCCCGTGCTCGTGACCGCGATGCCTTCGCCCAGCAGCGTGGCACGAAGATCGCGATAGTTGTAGATCTCGCCATTGAAGACCAGACAGTCGCCCGTGGCCGGATCGACCATCGGCTGGCGGCCGGCCGGCGAAAGATCGAGAATCGCCAGCCGGCAGAACCCGAAGATCGCCACGTTCGCCTGGGCATCGTCGCCGAGCGGGAGGCGGGCCGCTCCGTCGTCGTCGGGGCCGCGGTGCCGCAGGGCCGCGGTCATGCGCCGCACGGCGTCTTCCGCCTGCGGAACCGACCGGCCCACGATCCCGCAGATGCCGCACATGGTTCAGTTCACGTCCGTCCGAACCAGGCCGCGGAGCGCCTGCTCGAATCGCTGCACGTCCACCACGAAGTCGGACCGCTGCGACGTGGCCAAGGGGGATTGCTTGCGGGCCAAGACGTAGTGGTACGAGTGGCCCAGGTCGCTGGCCAGTCCGTAGTAGCAGTTGTTCTTGCGGTCGCCGGCTGCCCGGATTTCGAGTACCCGGCCGCCGGCCGGCACCCACAGCATGTGTGTCAGCCCGGCGCCGTGCAGGCCCGCGATGGCGGTGCTGCCGGCCGCGAGCCGCACCTGCTCCATGAGGCTCAACTCCTCCATGCAGACGACGCGGAAGCCATGCTGTGCTAGCAGCGGCAGGATCTCGGCCTCGTTCACGAGCCGCCGTTTGGCTGCCCGGCCCCGGGTCACGTAGATCCGCCCGCTCCCCGCGCCGGCCCCCGCATGGATCCGCACCGTCTCGGCCAGCCGCCGCATCACCGCGGGCCGGACGTTGCCGCTCGGTGTCAGCCGCGGAATGAAGGTGAGCCGCTCGACGGCCGCGTACTCGGTCGGCCGAATCACCTCGGCCCGCAGGCCGAAGGCGGCGAGGCTCTCCCCCACGTAGGCCGCGTCTCGACAGGCCGGCACGAGCAGGTGCTCGCCCTCGAGCTCCACACCTGCTGCGACGAGTGCCGTCACCTTCGGCAGGATCTCAGCGACCCAGTGGAAGAAGCCGCCGAGGTAGAGATCGGTGAGCAAGAGGCCGCGGCGATACTCCCGCCGCACGAGGCCCCGGCTGCCGCGTAGGGCAGCGCTCGGCAGCATGAGCGCCGCCTTGACGGCATGCCGCAGCGAGAGCGTGTCTTGAGGGAAGACGAGGGTGGGCAGGAACATCGACCTGGCACGCCGCAGGCAGACGCCGTCGGCATGGACGCGGACGTGCTCCAATTGGACGGCCGGCACGGTTCGGTAGGTCCGCGTGCGTTCGGCCGCAAACAGGGGGGCGTCGCCGGGTGACAGGTTCGCCGGTGGCGAACGCATCACGGACTCCGCGGGACAGCGAAACTCGGCGATGTTCATGGTCGGGGCGAACCGATCACGCGGCCGCAGGGTCCGGGCGGTCGGTAGCGATCTACTTCTGCAGTTCGGCGTAGGTGTTGAGATCGCGTTGCGTCGCCCGCTGGTCGATGCCCTGCAGCGGTGCGTGCGGTGATTCGCCAAAGGCATGGAAGGTCACGGCCGTGAATCCAAAATGCATCGCCACGAGTGTGAGTTCATCCCGCGAGTAGAAGTGGAGGTGTTCGTAACGCGTGTAGGCCTCTTCCTTGGCGATGTTGACGGTTTCCCAGTCGGCGGCAGGATAGTGCTTCCGCAGCACTCCCTCGAGCCCCGGAAAGGAGAGTCGCAGGACGCCACCCGGCTTGAGGGTGCGGCGACACTCCGACAGAAAGAGCAGCGAGTCGACCTGACTGAGGTGCTCGAGGAAATCCTCGGCGAAGCCGAACTCAAACGTGTCGTCGGGAAAAGGATGCCTGGAGACGAGATCCAAGGCCTCGAAAGCCGCGCCGTGCGCCGGTCCCTGCCGATAGGAGTCCACATTCAGCCATCCGGGCAAGAAGTGCTTGCCACAGGCGTAGTGGATGCGGGACAGACCTCTTGTGTCCCGCAGGCGGATCCCCCGCGTCCGGCGGACAACCGCTCGGCCATCGAACTTCGACGACCGCGGGCGGATCTCGTACCCGCCCACCAACGGCAATCGCCGCACCACAGCTCGCAGGATTCGCTTGGTCAGCATCACTTGCTCATTCACATGAGACGGAGCCTGCTTCTCTGGGAACGTATGTGGGGGGCTTCGCGTTGATCGACGCGAGCGGTCGGAGCCCGTCGTGGCTCATGACCACTGTGGCCTCGATCGGTGTCCCCATAATACGATGTAATTGCCGGGCGCACTGCACGGGTGCTCCTCGACGACCTCGCAATCCGGCAGCTGCCGCCTAACCTCGGCCAGGCAAAGGTGGTCACCGCCGAACGGCGTGCCCTCACGCCCGCTGTTCATCGTCATGTAGCCCGACGCGGCTCGGCTCAACACCTTGCGCAGGTAGGCACGCTGCACGGCAGCCGGCAGTTCCGAAAATGCGTAGTTGCTGACAACGATGTCGTAGGAAGCCGGTTGCGACTGGTTGAGCGTCGTCAGTCGGTATGAGCCCTGTAACAAATGCGATTCCAGGTACCGTGACGCCAACCGAAGGACTGGCGGCAAGTCGAACAACGTCCACGTGCCGTATGAAAGCAGGCGGTCGGCGCACAGGAGTTGGCCACCATAACCGATGCCCACTTCAGCGACCGCGGTGGTCGCAGTCCAGTTGAAGCATGTTTCCAGATCAGTGGCAACCTTCACATACCGCAGGGTCGTGGGGTTGACTCGACCGATACCCTCGTATTCGTGCGTTATCGGCCCACCGACGAGGTCGTTCACCTTGAAATCGTTGATCCGGTCGATGACGTGCGGCGTCCAGCGACGCAGCACGTCCACATACGATTGGCCGAGTTCGCGAGTCACATGCTCCAGGATCGGCACATAGTCAGGGTGTCGACGGAACGTCCGAAACGCGAGCGTCGAGCGGGCCGCGCGGTCGCAGAAGACCGTGTAGCGCCCGTCGTCGCTGATGCTGCGGTGCGCGGGATCGGCCACCTCAGCGCCGCCGGCTGGGCCGACACGGAATCGGGTTTTCAGAAGCGCCCACGCCAGCGAGGGATTGGTCCTCGCCTTAGCGAGGCGGTCCCTCAGTTTTTCAAACATCACTGGTCCCTTGGTCACTGCCCGTAGGTCGGGTGCGAACTCCGCGGTGCATCGATCCAGGAGAAGTTCTTGGGAACTTTGATCGGGGCGAGTATGGAGACACCGCCGGCGTGGTCAGCAAACTCGAAGTCGGCCTCTGGCGACGTGATCCGCTTGCCACCGCTTTCCAGTGAGGAGCATCCGATCGCGACGCCTCGCATGTTCGACCGGTCTGCCAGCACGACCAGGAGTTTCGCTCGGGCCGTGACCGGCCCGGCGGTCAGGGCTGCGGGGCCGCGTTGGGCGACGGAAACCGTGACAGCCGTCCCGTCGCGATGCACAGCCTCAAGCACAACTGGCGAGGCCTCCGGTGCGACCGCATCGCGATGGCGGAGCGTGAACGGCGGCGCATCTCCGGGCGTGGGCGCGAGCAAGGTCACCACGGCGGTTTCGCCGCGGCCGCCGAGGCACACATGCACGTCGGCAGCGGGCACCATGTCGCCGATCTGCCGGGCGTACCAGCCGAGATAAGGGTTGGATTCGCCGAAGTGGATCTCGCGGGACAGCGGCTG
>VGYP01000071.1 GCA_016872955.1 Planctomycetota bacterium | reverse complement strand
CAGGCGGCGGGCCAGGTGGTGCAGGATCCGACCGCCGTTCATCATGCCGCTGGAGGCGATCACGATGCCAGGCCCGGTGTGGTGATTGATCGCCTTCGACTCGGCGGCGGTGCCGGCCAGGTGGACGAAGGGGCTCACCGCGGCCTCCGCCACCCCGGCCATACGGGCCTCGCTGAGGTCGTGCTCGGCGGCGTGGCGGCGGAAGATCGCGGTCGCCTCCACCGCCATCGGCGAATCCACCCAGATGGGCAGTTCGGGAATCCGTCCGGTCGCCATCAGCGTGCGGAGCAGGTAGACCAGTTGCTGGGCGCGGCCCACGGCGAAGGCCGCCACCAACATCATGCCCCCCCGGGCCACGGCCTCCTTGACGACCTTCTCCAAATCGTCGAGCGGCCGATCGGGCGAGTGGTCGCGATCGCCATAGGTGCTCTCGCACACGAGATAGTCGCAGGCCGGCGGCGGGGCGGGGTCGTAGTAGAGCGGCGCGTCATAACGCCCCACGTCGCCGGAGAACACGATCCGCAGCGGTCGACGGCCGCCGCGTTCGGTCACCTCCACCTCCAGGAATCCGCTGCCGAGCATGTGGCCGGCGTCGTAGTAGCGGCAGCGGATGCCGCCGACCGGCTCGAACCAGGCGCCACGCTCCACGGCGCGGACCCACTCCAGGGCCGCGGCGACGTGCCGTTCCTCGTAGAGCGGCAGGGCCGGCCGGAGCGCCGAGTAGCCCTTGCGGTTGGCGTAGGCGGCATCTTCCGCCTGGCACTTGGCCGAGTCGTAGAGCAGCAGGTCGAGCAGATCGACGGTGGCGGGGGTGGCGAGGATCGGCCCCCGGAAGCCGTCCCGGACGAGCCTCGGCAACCAGCCGGAGTGGTCGATGTGCGCATGGGTGAGCACCACGGCGTTGAGCGACTGCGGCGGCACGCCGAGGGGCTCCCAGTTCCGCTGCTGCAGCCGCTTCTCCCCCTGGAAGAGCCCGCAGTCGACGAGCACCCGACCGCCGCCGCCCTGCAGCAGGTGCCGTGAACCGGATACCACGCCCGCCGCACCGAGGAACGTCAGTCGTGCCATGCCGGCCTCCGGCTTCCTGCCCCGCGTCGCCGACGCCTCACGGCTCGCTCTGCGGTCGGACCGCACCGCGGCGGGTCTCGCCCGCTGCGGCCACCTCTCCCGCCGCGAATCGCATCGACTCGAGCCAGTGGCTGAAACCGCCGGCCTGGTGGGTTGAGGGAATGTACACCAGCAGCAGGCCGCGGTCCCCCTGCCGGCGGATCTCGGTGACGACGCCCAGTCGTTCGAGTCGGCCGGCAAGCTGCCGAAGCAGTGGGGCGTGCGGCAGCGGCAGGCTCCCCGCGCGGGCGGCGACGAGCGCGATCCCGACCTGGTTGGCGGCGCGCAGGCTCACCTCGGCCTCGATCCAGACGACCGCCATCAAGGGGCCACGGCCCACGGTCACCCCGGCCCGCAGACCACCCGGCACGAACTCCACCCGTGGCGCCGAGGTGGCCGCCGGCAGGGCGGCGGCATGATTACGCGGCAGGTCGGTCGCCAGCCAGCCGTTGATGTCGCGTTCATCGAAGACGGCCTCCCAACGCCCCACGCGCAGGAAGTCGGCGTGCCAGGCCGAGGCCGCCGTGACCAGCCGCCGGGCCGCCTGCTCGGCGGCCGCCGCGGCCGCGGCCGGTGCGCGGCCTGCCAGCGGACCTCCCGGCGGCAAGCGGTCGCGATAGAAGGCCGGCGACCAACGCGCTGCCAGACAAAGCAGTGCCACCACGACCGTCGCCCCACCCACGACCGGCAAAAAAAACCGTCGCCGCCCGCCGCGGGGGCGTGGCTGCGACGGCTCGAAGTCGTCGTCGGGCGGGGGAATGATCGGGTCGATGTCCACGCGATCGAGTCTGCCTCGGAGGGGCGTGGCTGGGCAAACGCGAATCCGCGATCAGCCCACGTATCGCAATAGGCGGGGAATCGGCAGTTCGGCCGACGCATCGAGCGCGACGTCGCCGGGCAGGGCGCTTTCGAGCTCATCGCGGAGCACCCGCACGTGGGGCGGCGCCTCGATGCCGATCCGGACCTTGTCGCCGCTGACGCGGACGATCGTGACCACGACCGATTCACCCACTCGAATCCGTTCGTTCTCCTTGCGGGATAGCACGAGCATGAGGACCTCCGTTATCTGCTGCCTGGGTATGAATGGAATCAATAGAGCGGGAGATGTGTACAAATGTCAAGGTGTCCGCCGCGGCTGGTTTCCGCGGACGGCCGCCTCCGACCCCAGCCGTCCTCCGGGGCGACCACCGGCTTTCCGGCCGCCGGCTGTGGGGCGACCGAAGTCGCGACCCGGCGGATGAGGGAAGCTTTGAACCACAGGAAATATCGTCCGGTGGGGAAGACTTTCTTGCCTCGGCAGGACACGGCGCCGTTGGGACGCGTTGTGCCGACGGCGCCGGCCCCGACCGCAAGCGGTGCAACCATCTGCGGGCCGCGGCCGACGACGCGCAGGGGCGTCGCTTCAGTCGTCGTGGGCCGTCGTGGCAGCCGCGCCGGCTTCGTCGTCCGGCGTGTCGGCCGCGGGCTGCATGAACGCCGCCAGGTCGACCGCGTCGGCGGCCGCGACCTGAGCCTGTGCCTCGGCGATCAGCCGGTGGTCGGCGACCAGCAGGCGGGGATGGCTCTTGTGCGAGCATCGCAACCTACTCGATCCGCCGGACACCAGCGCGAGCGGCGAATCCATCTCGAGCGTGACTTCGGTCGGGATCGCCGCCGCGGCCTCGAGGCGGCGATTGACGGCCAGACGCGGGAAGGGCGGGATGCCGCCTGGATGGAGCAACGCTTTCAGCAGGATCGCCGTGTCCGCGAACCGCCGGTAGGTGCCCGCCACGGCCGGTGACTCGGCGGCGGCATACGTCACCGTGTAGCGGACCCGGGGCCCGGCCAACTCCAGTCGCTCCGACTGCTCCGCGAAGCCCGCCGTGAAATCGGGGCCGCCCGCCCAGCGGACGAGTCGGTCGTCACTCGATCGCGCCCACTTCGCCAGCGAGATGCTCAGCCGCTCCAGACGAAGGTGCGGGATTTCGGTCTTCCGACCGCGCACCGGATCGATTACGACGACCCGTTCCCGGGCCGGGTCGTGAAGCACGATCTCGACGAGTTTCATCCCGCCGGACGCGGTCTCGTTCGGCAGTTCCAGGAAGTCCCACGCAACGCCTTTGTGGAACAGCGTCAGGCTGCGGGCGGCAGGCTGCTCCCGGCCGTCGACGAACAGCTCGCTCTCCACCCGCAGGGCCAAGGGAGCCGGAAAGGCCGCCGGCTCGTCGGGCGAATCGGCCACGGTGGTGGTGGCGAGGAGGCCGGCGGCCAGCGCGAGGCGAAGGTTCCAAGCCGAGTCCTGCACGGACCATTCTCCGAGGCGAAGGGGAGGAAGGTAGCAGTGTCGCCCCGGCGGAGAAAGCCCGCCCCGCGGCCGAAAACACGCCTCCCGACCGGCGGCCGGTGGCGGTGGTCTGTTATTCTCGGCCCGCGTTCAATCCCGGAGTGCCCATGCGCATCACCAGCCTGTCGGCCAGCCTCCTGTGCATCGCCCTGCTTCCCGCGACCGCCGCCGAGCCCGAGTGGCCGCAGTGGCGCGGGCCGGGCGGCGAGGGACACGCACCCGCCGCGCGCGATCTGCCGCTCACGTGGAGCGAGACGGAGAACGTGGCCTGGAAGACCCCGCTGCCCGGCCGCGGCTGGTCGAGCCCCGTGATCGGCGGCGGCATCGTCTGGGTCGCCACGGCGATCGAGCGGCAGGCCACGCCGGAGCAAAAGGCCCGACGCCTCGAAGGCAACAGGATGGCCAGCCAGCTCGACGTGTCGGGCCCGGTGACGCTTCGCGCCCTCGGCATCGACCAGGCATCCGGTGCGATCCGCCACAACGTCGAACTCTTCACCGTCGCCGAGCCGCAGCCGATCCACAAGCTCAACTCCTACGCCTCGCCATCGCCCGTGCTCGCGGGCGAGCGGCTGTATTGCCACTGCGGCGACTTCGGGGCCGCCTGCATCGACACCGTCAGCGGCAAGGTGCTCTGGACCAACCGCGAGCTGCGGCTCAATCATGAGAACGGCCCCGGCAGCACACCGGTGCTCTGGAAGGGCAAGCTGATCGTCCACCTCGACGGCAGTGATGTGCAGTCGATCGCGGCCTACGACGCCGCCTCCGGCGCCGTGGTCTGGCAGACCACTCGCTCAGGCGCGCTCCGCGACGACCCGCAACTCAAGAAGGCCTACGGCACGCCGCTGATCCTCACGCTCGGGGGCCGCGAGGTGCTGCTCTCGCCGGCCGCCGACTGGTTCTACGCCTACGACCCCGATTCCGGCCGTGAACTCTGGAAGATGAACTACGGAGTGCTCGGCTTTTCCATCGTGCCGCGGCCCGTGATCTCCGGCGACATGGTCTTCCTGAGCACCTGCTTCATGCAGCCGGAACTCCTGGCCGTACGGTTGGCCGGCCCCGACACGGCGCCCGAGATCGCCTGGCGGGAGAAGAAGGCGGCGCCCACGATGTCGTCCCTGCTGGTCGTTGGCGGCGAGCTCTACATGGTCAGCGACAAGGGCGTGGCCGCCTGCCTCGACGCGGCCGGCGGCGAGCGGCTCTGGACGGAACGGCTGGGGGGCAACTTCTCGTCGTCGCCGCTGTTCGCGGACGGTCGGATCTACGTCGGCAATCGCGAGGGCGACACCTTCGTGCTTCGGCCCGGCCGCGAGTACGCGCTACTGGCCACGAACCATCTCGACGGCGGCATCTTCGCCACGCCCGCCGCCGTCGATCGGGCCCTCTACCTGCGGACCGAGCACGCCCTCTACCGGATCGAAAAACGGGGCGGGGCCGCGCCATGACGCGGCCGCCCCGGCATGTCCGCGGCCTCCCGCGGTCCACCCGACGTGCGCTGCTGGCCGCCACGGCAGGCATCGTGGGCTGGGCCGCCACGGCCCCGGCAAAGACCGCCCCGCGACGTCGTGGCATCCCGCTGGGCTTCGACAACTTCGCCGTCCGCGGCCTCGGCTGGGATGCCCGTCAGCTCATCGACCACGCCGAGCGACTCCGCTGTGACTCGCTGTTTGTCACCGACTTCGGCCCCTTCCGGGGCCGGCACGACGACGCCTCGCTCGGCGAGATCCGCCGCTACGCCGCCGACCACGGCGTCGGGCTCGTGCTGGGCTCGTGGAGCGTCTGCCCGACGTCCCGGACGTTCAAGCGCGACTGGGGCACGGCCGAGGAACACCTAGCCCTGGGAATCAGGATGGCCTCGGCGCTTGCCTCACCCGCCTTTCGCGTGATCCTTGGCAGCCACGACGACCGCACGACCGAAGGAGGCATCGCCGCGCGGATCGCCGACACCGCGGCGGTGCTCGCTCGCTGCCGACCGCTGGCCCGCGATGCCGGCGTGAAGATCGCCGTCGAGAACCACGCCGGCGACCTGACCTCCCGGGAGCTGGCAGCCCTGGTCGCCGACGCAGGCGGCGACCCCATTGGGGTGAACTTCGATTCGGGCAACGCCTGCTGGACGCTCGAGGATCCGGTGGCGGCGCTGGCGACGCTCGCGCCGCTGGTCGCGACGACGAGCCTCCGCGACACGATGCTCTGGGAAACGCCCGCCGGCGTCACAACCCAGTGGACGGCCATGGGGGAGGGCTGCACCGACCTGCCGGCATTCTTCGACCTGTTCGAGAAGGCCTGTCCGGGCGTGGCCGTCCACGTGGAGACGATCTCCGGTTTCCCGCGGTCCTTCGCGATCTACGACCGCGGCTTCTGGCAGGTCTTTCCCGAGGTGCGCGGGAGCGATCTGGCGGCCTTTCTCGCGCTGGCCAGGCGCGGCCGGCCGATCCCGCCCTTCCGGCCTTCGGCAGGGGCGGCTCGTGAGGCCGCCGAGCGGGAGTATCAACTCGCCGAACTCGCCCGCAGCATCGCCCACTGCCGCGACGTGCTCGGCCTCGGCCTGCGGGCGTAGCCGCCTGCGGGCCATGTCGGCCGCGGCAGGATGTGTCGCCGCGCGACCATCCGCACCCCCGGCGTTGGACCGCGCGGTCCCGTGGCCAACGGCCCGGAGGGACGCCGGCCCCGGACAGCGGCCTGTCACTTCAACTGACCGTCGATCGCCAGCTGGTGGAAGTAGTGGGGCACCTTTGCCTGGTTGGCCAGCAGCCAGTCGATCGTGGGCTCGTGCCGCATCGCCTTGCCGATCGCGCGGGCCATGGCCTCACGGTTGGTGGAGAACAGCACCTCCGGATCGTAGGCCGCATCCACGATCGACGGATCGAGCCAGACCGACACAATGATGCCCAGGTCGTTCGCCTTCTTCTTGGGGATGTCGCCGGCCCGAACGGCGTCAAGCACACCGTGGGCGATCGCCGCCTGCACCGTGCCCATCAGGATGTTGGTGTACAGGGTGTTGTTGACGGTGACCTTGCTGACCATCAGCGTCGCCGGCCGCACCTGGACGTCCGAGTTGAGGATCGCGAACACCCGGGAGTGGCCCTTGGTCTGGTCACCGAGCAGGTTGGCGATCGCGTAGCCGACGGGACCGTCGAGTTCGCCGATCACGACCTCCGGCTCCGCCGCGCTCCAGGCCTCGTCGGCCTCCACCAGCGCCTCGCCGGTCCGCAGCAGGATTCGTCCGCCGGCACTCTTGCCCTTGCCCTTCGTCTCGCGTTTCTTCGCCATCGCGGCTGCTCCCGGTTCACCAGCGGCCCGACGTGCCGGCGTGCCGGGCCTCGGGGCCACATAATACCAACCGCGTCTGCCGCCGGCGCGCCGCTCGGCTCCCGCGTCCGGGAGGTCAGGGTTTAGGATGTGGCCACGGCACGGCCGCCGCCGCGGCCAGCCGGCCGGGAGAACATCACATGCACGGCTCATTGGCATGGCTTCAACTCGCGATCGCGATCGTCGCTGAGGTGATCGGCACGAGTTTCCTGCGGGCCTCGGCCGGATTCACCAAACCGCTGCCGACGCTGCTGGTCGCGATGGGCTACGGCACCGCCTTCTACTTCCTCTCCTTGACGCTCGACACGATCCCGACGGGCGTGGCCTATGCGGTCTGGTCGGGCGCGGGCGTGACACTGATCGCCGCGATCGGCTGGCTGTTCATGGGACAGCGCCTCGATCCGGCGGGCGTGGCGGGCATGGCGTTGATCGTCGCGGGTGTCGTGGTGCTCAATGTGTTCTCCAAGTCCACCGTGCATGAGTGACGGTTTCCCACCTTCGCCAGTATGGGCCGAAGGTCAGAAGGGCGGCGTGGGCCGCGAACCGACCGGCGCTGCTCGCCAGGGAGCGGCTGCGATCCACACCTGCCATCTCGTCTCCTTCGCCGACCGCCGCTACGCGGGCTCCTTGGGCCGGCTCCGCGGCGAGGCGGCCTCGCTGGGCCGCTTCGCCAGCGTCCGGCTTTGCGACGAACGCTCCCTCGGGTCGGCGTATCGACTGCGGCACGGCGACACGCCCCGCCGCCACCGCCGCGGCTACGGCCTCTGGACGTGGAAGCCCCACGTGATCGCCGTCGCGCTCGCCGAGCTGCCGGCGAACGACCTCATAGTCTACTGCGACGCCGGCTGCTCGCTCAACGCCGAAGGTCTCGCCCGGCTCGAGGACTACCTGGCCTTGGCGGCCGGACATCCCGCGGGCGGGCTGGCCTTCTCGCTCGACGGCACGGTCGGCGAGTGGACCAAGCGGGCGACGCTGGCCGCCTGCAGCCGCGACACCCCCGCCGACCGGAGCCGGACGATGGTCTCGGCCACGTGCGTGGTGCTGCGATCCGACCCGCCCGCCCGACGACTCGTGGCGGAGTGGTGGGAACGAATGGCCGACCTGCGGCTCGTCGACGACTCGCCCTCGCCGGGGGGCGAGCACCCGGAGTTCAAGGCCCATCGCCACGACCAGAGCATCTTCACGCTCCTGGCCCACGACTATGGGCTGCTGACCATTCCCGACGAGACGTGGTGGCCCGGCGAGTGGCACCGACGCCGCGGCTTTCCGATCCACGCCCGCCGCTGGCGGCAGCGGCTGCCCTGGCCGCGGTGGTGGATGCGGCACGTGCCCTGGCCGCGCTGGTAGTCGAGCGGCCGGGTGCCTCGTCGGACCGGCCGGCCGCCGGAGCCACACGCGGGCCGCCGGCAGCAACGTCACGCGGCCTCGAACGCGTGGCGGCGGAGCAGGTCCAACGGCACGATCTCGAGCGACTTTTCGTGCGTCGCCTCGAGGACGACCAGCGGGGCCATGCCAGCCCGCGCCGCTTCGAGCCAGCGGGCGGCGCAGAGACACCAGCGATCACCGGCCACGAGCCCCGGAAAGCCCCACTGCGGACGCGGCGTGACCAGGTCGTTGCCAGCGGCGACGGTGAACTCGAGGAATGCCGCGGTCATGACCGCGCAGACCGTGTGCGCACCAGTGTCCTCGGGGCCGGTGCGGCAGCAGCCGTCGCGAAAGAAGCCCGTCAGCGGCTCACGGGAACAGGCGGCCAGCGGGCCGCCGAGCACGTTCCGCTCGGCAGGCCTGTCGGCAGCGGGGCGGTCGAAGGCGATCATGCACTGCGGCGGGCCACCGCCGTCCCTGGACGCGAACCTCGAGCGGCCGAACCGCCTACAGGCTTATCATGACCGGTCGACCACGCGGCCGGCAACCGTCCGGCACCGGCGGCCCTCAATTCCCGCGACCATGCTTAGCCTCACGTCCGCCTCCGCGACCCGCTGGCTCGGCCAAGTTGACGCGCACCTCGACGACGTGCTGGTCGACCACGCCCACTGCGAGAAGAAGGCCGCCGGCGTGGCGATGAACCTGCTCTTCTCGTACGTCGACCACACCGATCTCGCCCGTGCCATGACCGAGATCGTGACCGAGGAGCTCGAGCACTTCCGGATCGTGCTCGAGCTCTTGGACCGCCGCGGCGTCCCGTTCCGCAAGCTGTCACCGAGTTCCTACGGGTCGCGGCTGCACGAACTGATCCGTCGGCCGGAGCCAGCTCGGGCCGTCGACCGGCTACTCGTGGCCGGCCTGATCGAGGCCCGCAGCTGCGAGCGGTTCGCCCTGCTGGGCGAGCACGTCGACGATCCCGAACTCCGCGGGTTCTATCGCGGCCTTTTCGAATCGGAGGCCCGGCACCACGCGACCTACGTCCGCCTGGCCGGCGGCTTCGCCCCCGAGGCAGAGGTGCGGAGCCGGCTCCACGAACTGGCTGAGGCCGAGGCCGCCGTCATCGAACGGGGCGACCCGCTGCCACGGATGCACAGCTGACCGCGGATCGCTGACGCCCCTGCCGAGACGGCCCATGCCGCCCCTCCGACGCCGCCCCAGGCCGCTGCCGATCAACGAGCTGATCGCCGGCGGAGCGATCCTGGCCCTGGCCGCGTGGGCAGCGCTTGCCTGGTCGGACCGGGGCGCGACGCCCGTGGCGCTCGGCCCGCTCGACCCCAGCCGCTGGTGGGCAGGCCGTGGCCTCACCCTCGCGGATCTGCCGCTGGTGGCGATGCTCCTTGTGGGCGGCATCCCGCTGGTGGGAGACCTGCTCGTGAAGCTCACCCGCGGCAGCTTCGGCTCCGATCTGCTGGCCGGGGTAGCGCTTGTGACCAGCGTGCTCCTCGGCGAGTACGTGGCGGGCGTGCTGGTGGTGCTGATGCTCTCCGGCGGCGAGGCACTCGAAAGCCGGGCCGTCAGCCGGGCCGGCAACGTGCTGGCGGCCCTCGCCCGGCGCATGCCCATGATGGCCCACCGGCGTGCCGGCGGCGCACCGGTCGACGTTCCCCTGGCCGAGGTCCGGATCGGTGACGTGCTGGTGGTGCTGCCCCACGAGATCTGTCCCGTCGACGGCACGGTGGTCTCGGGCCGCGGAACCATGGACGAGAGTTACCTGACCGGGGAGCCATACCGCATTCCCAAGGCACCCGGATCGACCGTGCTGTCCGGCGCCATCAACGGCGAGGCGGCACTCGAGATTCGCACCGACCGGGTGGCCGCCGACAGCCGTTACACCAAGATCCTCGCCGTGCTCGAGGCGAGCCAGCAGCGTCGGCCACGACTCCGCCAGCTGGCCGAGTCGCTCGGGGCGCTCTACACACCGCTGGCCTTGCTCGTGGCCGTGGCGGCCTGGTGGGCGAGCGCCGACCCCACCCGATTCCTCGCCGTGCTGGTGGTGGCGACACCCTGTCCGCTGTTGATCGCCATCCCGGTGGCGATCAACAGCGCCGTGTCGCTGGCCGCCAAGCGGAGTATCGTCATTCGTGACCCCGCGATCCTCGAACGGCTCGACACCTGCCGAACCGCGATCTTCGACAAGACGGGCACCCTGACCTACGGCGAGCCGAGCCTCACCGAGGTCGTGGTCGTCGGCGACCAGCCGGCCGACCGCGTGCTCGAACTGGCCGCCAGCCTGGAGGCCTACTCGAAGCATCCGCTGGCCGCCGCCGTCGTGGCGGCCGCCCGGGACCGCGGCCTGCCGCTGGGCGAGGCGGAGGCACTCGAAGAGAAGCCCGGCCAAGGACTCGTCGGCCGGGTGCTGATGGCGGCCGACGGCATCCCGCGGGCGGTCGCGATCACCAACCGCCGCAAGCTCGCGGTGCTGGATCCCGACGGCCCCGACCGGCTGCCGTCGCGGGTCACCGGCCTGGAGTGCGTGGTGCTGATCGAGGGCCGGCTGGCCGGCGTCCTACGGTTCCGCGACTCGCCGCGGGCCGACGGCCGCCCCTTCGTCAGCCACCTCGGTCCGGCCCACGGCCTCTCCCGCGTGCTGTTGGTCTCGGGCGATCGCGAAAGCGAGGTCCGCTGGCTCGCCGACGTGGTCGGGATCGACGAAGTGCACGCCGAAGTGCCGCCCGAGGGCAAGCTCGCGCTCGTCACCGAGGCGGTGGCCGCGGCGCCGACCTTGTTTGTCGGCGACGGCATCAACGACGCCCCCGCGCTCGCGGCGGCCACCATCGGCATCGCGATGGGCGCGGGCAGCAACGTCACCAGCGAGGCGGCGGGCGCCGTCGTCATGGACCAGGCGATTGAGCGGGTGGACGAACTGTTCCACATCGCCCGTCGGATGCGGTCGATCGCCCTGCAGAGCGCCCTCGGCGGCATGGCCGCCAGCCTCGTGGGGATGGCCTGTGCGGCGGCCGGTCTCCTGCCGCCGGCGGTCGGCGCGCTGGTCCAGGAGGGCATCGACGTGGCCGCCGTGCTCAACGCGTTGCGGGTCTCCTGGCGGCCCGGCAACCTCACCGACTTCCATAAGCAGTGATTACGGCACGTCGGACCGCGCCTTGCGTGCAAGCGACCGGCTACCAGCCGACGTCCTGGGCGTGTAGAGCTATCGGGGGGACGCTCACCACATGCATCGAAGCATGAACACGTTCGTCCTTGCGTGCCTCGCGCTGATCCTGGCTGGCCC
>VGYP01000070.1 GCA_016872955.1 Planctomycetota bacterium | reverse complement strand
AGGTTGACGCCCCGCTGGCCGAGCTGTCCGGCGAGGGCGGCCGCCGACGTGTAGAGCTCGGCGTCCCAGCCGGCCGCCCGCGCCGCGGCGACGTGCTCGGGCAGGTCGTCGCAGAAGAAAATTGCCGCGGGGGGCACCCCGGCCCGCTCGGTGGCCAACGCGAAGACGGCCACATCCGGTTTGGCAGCCCGGACTTCGTAACTGAGCACCCGCTCGCGGAAACAGATCGGGAGGACGCCCCACCGCCGCGCGAGCAGGTGCCGCCAGTGGACGTCGCAGGTGTTGGAGAGAATGCCCATCGGCACACCGGCACGCTGGAGCTTGGCCACGACCGGCAGGATCTCCACGTTCAGTTCGAACATGTCGGCGGCCGCGGCCGCCAGCGACTCGGGGCAGGAGGTCGTGCCGGTACGCCGGGAAAAGGCCGCGTGGAAGCCGCTCCAGTCGATGGCTCCCGCCTCCCAGTCCTGCTGCAGGCCCCCCATCACCGCCGTCCGCACCGTCGCGACGTCGGCCCCGCTCACCTCCGCCATCCGGCGGAACGCCCGCTCGCGGTCGAAGGTGGCGATCACGTTGCCGAGATCGAAGTAGACGAAGGCGGGGGGCATGACGACGGCGTCGACGGGGGCCGCGGCGAGGGCCGCTTTCAAGGCCGCAGGCAGCATACTATCCTGCCCGCGACCCGACTCGACCCTCTTCAGGAGCCGAACGCATGGCCCTCCTCAACCGCACCAGTTCGCGGATCACCCAGCCCCGTTCCCAAGGCGCTTCTCAGGCGATGTTGCTCGGCACCGGCTTGCAGCCGGCCGACCTCGATAAGCCGCAGGTGGGCATCGCGAGCATGTGGTACGAGGGCAACACCTGCAACATGCATCTCGATCGGCTGGCCGCCAAGGTCCGCGAGGGGGTCGTGGCCGCCGGCATGGTGGGCATGCGGTTCAACACGATCGGTGTCAGCGACGGAATCTCGATGGGGACCGAGGGCATGAGCTATTCCCTGCCCTCGCGCGACATCATCGCCGATTCGATCGAGACGGTGATGCATGCCCAGTGGTACGACGCGCTGGTCGCGATCCCGGGCTGTGACAAGAACATGCCCGGCTGTCTGATTGCCATGGGGCGGCTCAACCGGCCGGCCCTGATGGTCTACGGCGGCACGATCCGCCCCGGGCACCTTGCCGACGGCACCACACTCGACATCGTCTCGGCCTTCCAGTGCTACGGTGAATATGTGGCCGGTCGCATCGACGATGCCCGCCGCGCCGACATCGTTCGGCACGCCTGCCCCGGGGCTGGCGCCTGCGGGGGCATGTACACCGCCAACACGATGGCGACGGCCATCGAGGCCCTCGGCATGTCGCTGCCCGACTCGGCCTCGATTCCCGCCGAGCACGCCGACAAGGAGGGTGAGTGCCTGCGGGCCGGGGCCGCGGTGCTGCAGCTGCTCGAGCGGGATCTCAAGCCACGGGACATCATGACGCGGCGGGCCTTCGAGAACGCGATGGTCACCATCATGGCCCTGGGAGGGTCGACCAACGCCGTGCTCCATCTGATCGCCATGGCACGGGCGGTGGAGGTCGAGTTGACGCCCGCGGACTTCCAGCAGACCTCGCGGCGGATCCCGTATCTCGCCGACCTGAAGCCGAGCGGCCGATTCGTGCAGGAGGATCTGCACATGATCGGGGGCACCAGCGGCCTGATGAGATACCTGCTCGACAAGGGGTTGATGGACGGCGACTGCCTGACCGTCACCGGCAAGACCCTCGCCGAGAACCTCGCCTTGAGCAAGGGCCTCAAGCCGGGTCAGAAGATCATTCGGCCCGTCGAGGATCCGCTCAAGAAGACCGGCCACATCACGGTCCTGCACGGCAACCTGGCCCCCGACTCGGCGGTGGCCAAGATCACCGGCAAGGAGGGCTCCCGTTTCCGGGGGCCGGCCCGCGTGTTCGACAGCGAGGAGGCGATGCTGGCCGCCCTGGAGCAGGGCGGCATCCAGCGCGGGGACGTGGTCATCATACGTTACGAGGGCCCCAAGGGAGGGCCGGGAATGCCGGAGATGCTGACGCCGACATCGGCGCTCGTCGGGGCCGGCCTGGGCGCCGACGTGGCGTTGGTCACCGACGGCCGGTTTTCGGGCGGCTCGCACGGCTTCATCGTCGGCCATGTGGTGCCGGAAGCCCAGGACGGCGGGCCGATCGCCCTCGTTCAGGACGGCGACATGGTGGTGATCGATGCCGACGCCGCCTCGATCGACGCAGACGTGGACAAGGCCGAGTTCGCCCGCCGGCGGGCAGCCTGGCGACAGCCTGTGGCAAAGGCGGCTCGGGGCATGCTGGCAAAATACATCCGCTGCGTGGCACCTGCCTCGCAGGGCTGCGTGACCGACGAGTGACGGTGGCTCGGCGGGCTACCGAGGCACCGGCAATGACTCGATCGGCACGGGCGGTCCCGGGGCGACGACCGCGCCGGGCGGCAACTGCTCGGGCGGGATCGGCTGGCCGAACGTCGGGCCTGCTGACGGTCCGGCGGCGGCACCCACCGCGGCATCCGGAGGCTCGTAGTACGGCGTGCCCGCTGAGGCGGGAACGCCCAGTTTGGCCAGCAACTTGCCCAGGATTCTCTGTTCCAGGAGGGGGTCGCGGCCGACGGGAATCCAGCCGATGGCGGGCGTGGGGGCGGCCACGGGCCGCGGCTGGTCGCCCACCTGCTGGCCGAGCGTCGGCAGGGGCGTGCCATAACGGTAGAGCGAGTCGTCGTTGCGAAAGGACGCGCCTCCCGCGGTGGCTCGCATCGGCCGGGGCAGGTACTCGAGTTCCTTGTTGACCACCACCTCCACCCGCCAGCCGCCCGGATCGGGGATCAGCCGCAGGGTGCCGATGCGACGGATCGACTGGAGCGTCGATTCCCAGCGTTCGTGCCAGCCCACCGAATCACCCCGCCAAGGCTCGAGGATCGTGGCGCCGGTTTGCGGGAAGGTGTCGATCCGGCCCTCGGTCGGCACGCCGGCCGCGAACACCACCCGCTGTTCCGACTGCACCTTGAAGTAGTCGTCGGTCACGTCGACCATCTTGGTCCAGACCACCTCCGCATCGAGCGGCGGGATCACCACCGAGTTGGTGGCCGACGGCGGTGGGCCGGGCAGCACGGGGCCGCCGGGGCCGATCACGGTGCCGTCGGGCAACGGCGCGAACGGATCAGGCTGCATCGTGACCGGCGCGGGCAGCGGTTCCTGGGCGATCGCACTGGTGACCAAGAGCGACGCGGTGAACACAACGAGCAGCGGGGACCGCAGCATCGGGATGCCTGCCTCGACCGGGAACACGGATCGGAAGGATGGTCGCGAACACCCCGGCCCGCGACAAGCCCGGTTTCGGGCGGCCAAAGGCCTTTCGCCCTGGCGAGCAGCCCCCGTCTGTCGTCGCAGGCTCTGGGGCCGCGCGACCACCGAGAGCCTCGACGTCTTGGCCGGTCGGTCGCCAGGCCAACGGACGGGAATGTCGTCGGCATGGACCACCGGCCCGGCGGGGCTCAGCAGCCCAGGCGGGCGGTGAGTTGCCGGAACTGCTGGGTGTGGCGGGCGTGCGAGGTATGCATGTGCTCGCCCTGCGACAGGAATCGCAGGCGGTCGTCCCGGTCCAGGCCCCGCGACCTCAGGATCCGCTCGAACGGCTGGCGGGCCTGGGCATAGATCACAAGCAGCTTGTGCTCGTCGAACTGTACCTCCAGCGACTGCTCTGGATGCAGCACCGCGATGCCGGTGCAGCCGTCGTTGAGCAGCAGGTCCTCGAAGTCCCAGAGGGCGCTTTCGAGCACGAGTCGCTCGCATCCGTGGCGGGAGAACTCGCGGACGCCGACCGCATCCTCGTGCGACGACTCGAGAATCACGTCCACGCTGTCTCCCAACGGTTCCAGCAGTTCGAGGAACGTCTCGAACAGATTCTCGGCCGAGGCGGCTGCCACGATGGCCGGCATCCGCGCCCCGGAGCCCGGGTCGACGTAGGCGTCGTGTCGATAGCCGGCCCGTGGGACGACGTCGAGCTGCCAACCGGGTCGTACCGCCTCCGTGAGGGTGAAGCGGCCGTACAACGCCCGCGCCATGTGCGCTTCGAGGCTGGCCGGGTCCGGTCCGGCGGGCGTGTCGGTCGCCGCGGACAGCGTTCGGAGGGTCGGGGCCGTGGGCCGCGAGGCGGCCGATTCGTCGAGATGTCGCATCGGGAAGGGCTCGGACGGACGGGGTTTGCCGCATGGATGCCCGGGTGGGCGGAACCGAACTGGGGCGGCACCTCAAAGGTAGGACACGCTTTCGCGCCGTGCGGACGGACGGGCCATCACCAGCAAATCGCGGTCGCCGCGGCCGTTTTTGGGTCAAATCGTTGTCGGCCGGGGCCGCCGGCCCCATAATCCGCGACTTTCCCCGCGGGCCGCACCTGGAGGATCTTCGTTGCATGGACGGGAAAATCGTCGCCACCGGCATCACCTTCGACGACGTCCTCCTCCTGCCGCGAAGGTCGGCGGTCGTGCCGGCCGAGACGGACGTCGGCACCCGCCTGACCCGCGGCATCGCGCTCAACATCCCGATCGTCAGCTCCCCGATGGACACGGTCACCGAGAGCGACATGGCCATCGCCCTGGCCCAGGAGGGCGGCCTCGGCGTGATCCACAAGAATCTCTCCGTCGAGCGACAGGCCGAGGAGGTCGACAAGGTCAAGCGGAGTGCCAACGGGATCATCATGGACCCCGTCACGCTGCCTCCCGACGCCACCGTGGCCCGCGCCCGCGAGGTGATGGATCAGCACAACATCTCGGGCGTGCCGATCACGGCCCCGGGTCGCACGCTCGTCGGCATCATCACCCGCCGCGACCTGCGATTCCTCGAGCACGGTGACACGCCGATCGCCGACATTATGACGAAATCGGGCCTGGTGACGGCCACCGGCGCCGTGTCGCTCGACGAGGCCGAAAAGATCCTGATGGCCAACAAGGTCGAAAAGCTCCTGCTCGTGGACCCCGCCGGCCTGCTTACCGGCCTGATCACGATCAAGGACATCGACATGATGAAACGCTTTCCGATGGCTTGCAAGGATCGGCACGGCCGCTTGCGGGTGGGGGCGGCGGTCGGCGTGTTCGACGAGGAGCGGGCGGCGGCCCTGATCGGCAAGGGCGTCGACCTGCTCGTCGTGGACAGCGCCCACGGCCACTCGGAGAACGTCATCGACACCGTGGTGGCGATCAAGAAACGCTGGGAGATCGAGGTGATCGCGGGAAACGTGGCAACCCGGGAAGGCTGTCACGATTTGATCAGGGCTGGCGCGGATGGGATCAAAGTCGGGATCGGTCCCGGGTCGATCTGTACTACGCGGGTCATCTCTGGTGTCGGCGTCCCCCAGATCACGGCGGTCTGGGAGGCGGCACAGGAGGCGGCCGGTGCCGGCGTGCCCGTGATCGCCGACGGAGGCATCCGCTACTCGGGAGACATCACCAAAGCGATCGCCGCCGGGGCCCATGCCGTGATGATCGGCGGCCTGCTGGCGGGCACGGCGGAGAGTCCGGGACAGACCGTCCTCTATCAAGGGCGGACGTTCAAGGCCTACCGCGGGATGGGATCGCTGGGGGCGATGGTCAAGGGTTCGAGCGAACGCTACCGTCAGAAGGCCACGGGCAGGACCGGCGACAAGCTCGTTCCGGAGGGAGTCGAGGGTCGCGTGCCCTTCAAGGGGCCGTTGAGCGTGTTCGTCTACCAGCTCGTGGGCGGCCTGCGGGCCGGTATGGGCTACTGCGGCGCGCGGACCATCGAGGAACTCCGGCGGGATGCCCAGTTCATCCAGGTGACCGCCGCCAGCGTCCGCGAGAGCCATCCTCATGACATCGCTATCACGCACGAATCGCCCAACTACACCGCGGAGCGGGCCGGCGAGTAGCCATCCGGTGGTCCGACTCGACGCCGGCAGTCCGGGTCGAGGGCTGGAGAGGCCACGGCCCGCGGTGGCCCTGTGGCTGGTCGTGGCCCTGGTCGTGGGAGGGGCGGCCGGTTCGCTGTCGGCGGCCGGCTGGCAGGAGTTCGTGAAGTCGCCTGCCGACGCGCTCAGGATGGCCGCTCGCGGTTCAACGCCGATCGCTCGCGATCCTGGCGAGGCCGACGAATACGTCCTCTGTGCGGCGACGGAAGAGGCGAAGGCGGCCTGCGCGGAGGCCTCCAAGGATTGCCGCGAGGAACTCGAAAAACTCCGGGGAGACCGGCTGGCTGCCATCGATCTCGACATTCGGGTCGGCGGCCGGGCGGGGAACGACTATCCCTGCGAATGCCGTCTGGAGGGGGAGGACTATCAGCCCCGCCGCTTCGCCTGCACCCCCTTCACCTGGAATGCGGCCGGTTCTTGCAACAAGCCGCTCTACTTCGAGGACTGGGCGCTCGAGCGGTATGGGCATTCGCACGGCCCGCTGGCCGACCCCTTCATCTCCGCCGCCCACTTCTTCGTCACGCTGCCGGTGCTGCCGTACAAGATGGGCGTGGAGTTGCCCTGGGAGTGCGTCTATCCGCTGGGCTACTACCGGCCGGGCAGCTGTGCTCCCTGGACCGTGCCGGCCGTGCCGATCAGCCTGCGGGGCCTGGCCGTCGAGGCCGCCACGATCACGGGTATCGTGTTCGTGGTCCCGTAGTCAGCGCTTGACGATCGCCGCTAGGTAGGCGTAGCGGCGGCAGATCGACTCGAAGGACACGTCTACCCGGCCGGAAACGCCCAGGTTCACCAGGGCGTCGTGCACTTCCGGCCGGTAGTGGACGTGGAACAGCGATAGCCACCGCGTGAGGCCGGCGGCGAAGAAACGCGGCAGGTTCCGCTGATCCCAGAAGTCGACGATCAAGAGCAGTCCGCCCGGCCTGAGATTGTCGAGCGCGGCCTCGATCGCTCCCGGCCAGGTGGGCACCATCGAGAGGCAGTACGAGAAGAAGATCGTGTCGAAGGGCTCGGGGCAGCCGAACATGGCGGCCGCATCGAGCCGTTCGGCGAGGCCCTGCCTGAGTCGGATCGGCTCGATGCCCGCGGCCGGCCCGCCGGCCCGCGCGATGCTGGCAGCGGCGGTGGTGAGCATCTCCTGAGAGGCGTCGAGGCCGCAGAGCAGGCCTGGCTGCGGGCGACGGGCCAACTTGATCAGGTTGCGGGCCGTGCCGCAGCCCACCTCGCACGTGGCCGTCCCGGGGCCTGTCGGTACGCGGTCGAGGAGCCGGTCGCGACCAAGAAGATAATAGGCCCGCGTCACGTCGTAGACGTGACGCGTGAGGCGGTACATGCGGTCCATGTCGGCCGCCTGGTCGGCGGGACGGCCCGCCGGGGCGGCCGCAGGATCGGAACTCATGCCCCGCTGCCTCGCCGCTCGTAGATGTGGAACATGCCGTAGATCGCCGAGCGATCCTGGGCGTGCAAGCGGCGGGCCTGCCCCTGGTGCTCGTCGAAGAGCGAGCGTGTCGCCGGCGACAGCGCCTGCTCGACGGGCGACCGCTCCCCGGCCGTGCGGAAGATCACCCGACTGCCGGGGCCGCCGACGCGGCCGATCTCGGCCCACAGCTCCTCGATGACGGGCGGCGGCATCCAGTCCTGGCTGTCGAGCAGCACGAAGGCATTGAGGCTGCCCGGCGACTCCAGTCGCAGCTGATCGGTGAGCGAGGCGACGTGGGTGTCCACGCGGCCGACGAGCGAGCGGATGGTGTCGAAGTTCTCTCGCTTGAGATACTCCGGCAGGGCCCCGCGGCCTTCGTGGTCGTATCGCCGGCCGAAGGCCTGCCACGTGAAGTAGTTGTCGTCGAGGGGGAAGCCGCAGGCGAGCCGACGAATCCGCTCCTTGTACATCGCGAAGAGCTTGGCCCCGTTGCCGCCCTGCTCCTCGAGCATGGCCGCGTGCTGGCTGGGAGGAATACCCAGGCTGTAGACCGCCATGGGCTGGCGGCCCATCCAGCGGACCAGCCAGTTGTCGAACAGGGGCGCATAGAGCTCGTCGAACACCCGTTCCTGCTCGGCGAGCGACCGGGCGGCGAGCAGTCTGCCGGGGTCGCGTCTCATCCGCCGGGCGATGCCGTGGACGATGCGGAAGAACTGGCCGAGCTTGGCGTGCTCGTACAGGCCCCGCTTGAAGTAGTTAAGCCGCCGCGGCCCGATGCGATGGCCGGGCCAGTCGCTCGATTCCCAGAAAGCCCGGGTCAGCGGGTCGATGTGGGGCTGCAGGTAGCGGTGGTAGTTCGCGATGTTGTCGCGATGCCGCCCGTGCCCGAAGAAGTTGTAGAAGGACTCGTAATCGGGCAGATGCCGGACGGCCGCGAGCTTCAGCCGCGTCAGCGCCATGTGGTTGGCGTTGAGGTCGACGGCCACGATCCGCCGCGGCTCGTGGACGAGGTAGTTGAGCACGTTGCAGCCACCGCTGGAGATGGCGAGCAGGCTCGTGTCGGAGCCGATCGCCAATGCCTCGGCGTCGACCCGCGGGTCCTCCCAGATCTGGTTGTAGACGAACCCTCGGAACCAGAGCGTGAACATCCGCTCCAACATCCCCCGCCGGCTGGCGAGCCGGTGGTGGTGAACGGCCTTGCGGAGCCGCTCGGTGTTGTCACGGGCGGTCGCGAGGCTGCTCATGGCGGGCGGGATGCTCGGGTCGAGGGTGCGGCCGGACGCCAGGAATGTAGCCGACGGACGGGCCTGCCGTCGATGGACCGCCGCGACGTGCCGCGGATGCGTGGCGGCCGATTCGTTCCCTGATCCGCGCGGTGAGAGCGTCTGAGGGAGGACGAGCACCCGCCGGGCAGTTTGGGGAGCGTGGGTATCTCCAAGGCGGTGCCCCTGAAACCGTATGCGACGGAGTTCCGTGGCGCGGTGCTTGCTGCCTGTGATCGAGGCCGGAGTACCCGCGAGGTCGCGACGTGCTTCAACGTCAGTGAGTCGTGGGTTCGTCGGGTGAAGCAGGAGCGGCGGGAGCTGAACAAGGGTGCTCCGTGGCTGACGCGGCGGCGGACGCCGCTGTGGGCTCGGCGCACTGCGGCTATTGCCACCCGTAGACGGGATGCGCGCTAGAAGGTCGTCTGCTGGGACGCCGCCCCGCGGTTCGCCGGCGGGGCGGCCTGGTCGATGGTGCGGACGGCGGCGCTCACCGCGGCGTCGAGTTCGCGGCCCAGCCGCACCACGGCTTCTTCGGCGGCCTGAAGCCGACTTGCCGCCCGCTTTTTCTCGGCCTCGAAGGCCTCGGCGAGCTTTGTGGAGGCGGCGACGTCCCGCTCCCACTTCACCAGGTCGCCGCCGAGCTCGTCCACCTGCCTGCGGACGATGTCCTGTTCGGACGTGACGTTCTTCTGACCTTGGGCGAGCCGGTCGTTGGCCGCCTCGAGGGCGGCGATTTCCTGCCGCATCAGCCGCATCAAAGCCGCCAGCCCGTCGGCCATCACGTCACCACCGGCTGCCTCCCCACCAGGTACCACCGAGCCGTGCACCATCGTTGCCGCATCGATCAGCCGCCGCCGGCGGAAGACCTTGCGAATCGTGGCCTTCTCCTCGTCCTGCAGCTCGAACGCCTTGCCGAGTTCGACCTCGGCCGCGAGGCTGTCCTCGTCCTCCTCGATCGAGTCGCGTTCGAGGCCGAGGAACGCGTCGAGACCGTCCTGGTCCTTGAACACCACCTCCGCCCAGGCCTCACCCGGCAGGCACTCACCAGATGCCACGGCGTCCTTGAGGGTGGACCAGTCTTCCTTGGGCACGATCTCGTCTTGGCTCGCATCTCGCGCCGCGATCACGTGCCGTTCCACCTCGGCCAGGTATATCTCCGGCACGTTCAGTTCGGCGAGGTCGTCGGTGGATTTCTTCGCCGGTCGGGGTGCCACCTGGTCCTCGGGTGTCGTGGTGGAGCCGAGGCGGGTGACCTTCGAGAAGGCCAGCCAGCGGTCGGTGGGTAACCCGTCATAGACCGTCACCGAGTCGGAGGCCCGGCTCCAGGCGGCCCGGTCGTACTCGTCGGGAGGGGCCAGGGGCTCGACGGTGAGCGTCATCCGGCCGGTGGGATCGTCGGCCGCCGCGCTCTCGACGAGAAACGCGCCCAGATAGAGCCCGCCGTCCTTGGACGGCGCGTCGTCAAACACATAGACGGTCGCTCCGGGGTCTAGCGGCGGGCCTGCCTTCGCCGCGACGACCCCCCCCGGTTCCGCTGGAGGCGCGACGTCACCGTCGGCCGGCGGGGCGACCTCGCCCGCGATCGGCGGGACGAGTCCGTCTCCGGCCGGCTCTGCCGCCTCACCGCCGCCCTGTCTCAGGGCCCGCGGCGGCAGGTCGATCGTGCCGGTGGGCGTTTCAGCCGTCGGCGGCCGGAAGGAAGCCTTCTCCCAATGCCGGCCCCGCCAGTTGTCGATCCGCTCCACCGCGCGTTCCCAGCGGTCCCGTTCCAGCCGCAGGTCGGCGATCGACTTCCCATCGTCGATCGGTGCGAGTCGGCCGACGCGATCGGGTTCGGTCGACGGCCGCAGGGCATCCCGGACCTCGTGGATCTTGAGCTGCGTGGCGCGGGCCACCTGGACCCACTTCCACTCGAAATCGAGCAGTCGGGCGACCAGGTAGACATAGCCGGCCAGGGTCAAGGCGACCAGGAAGGATGCGGCCACCGACACCCAGCTCCATCGCTTGTGCCCGAGGCCGAACGCCACCAACGCCATCAGCAACAGCAGACTGACCAGCGACAGGACGATGATCGCAGAGGTGGACATGCTGGAAACCCGGTGGCGGGATTCGCCGGGGCGGCGCGACCCGCGCGATCCTCATCATCGGAGTATATCCGCAGCCGGGACCGCAACCCTCGTCACACTTCGTGCCGGTGGCCCACCAATCTTGAGCCCGCCGCGGCCACACGTCGCATTCGGGCGACACCGGCGTCTCCCGCGTGGCGGCCGGGCGACGGGGATCCTTCGGCGAGGACCCCAAGGGCCATGGGCCGCAGCCCATGAAAGGTGGTGTGTGCCGGCTCCATCCGGCTGCCGGCGGGGCTTTGGCACCGTACCTGCACCAGCCAGTCGTCGGTGCCGGTCCCCCTCGCCCCTCTATTCGGAACAACCCATGCCGCGCGTCTCGCCCCCCCGCCCCGCCAAACGCCGCCCCATTGGAGTGATCGACGACCCGATCCGTCTCTACATGTTGCAGATGGGGGGCATCCCGCTGCTCACCCGCGAGACGGAGGTAAGAAGCGCCAAGCAGATCGAATACTGGCGGCGGCGGTTTCGCCGCACGCTTCTGGCCAACGACTTCGTGCTGGCCGGGGCGGTGCAACTGCTGCAGCGCGTCCAGGCCGGAAAGCTCAGGCTCGACCGCACGATCGAGGTCTCGGTGACCAATACGGCTGAGAAGAAACGGCTCCTCAAGTGGCTCGGGCCCAATCTGGCGACGCTCGCCC
>VGYP01000069.1 GCA_016872955.1 Planctomycetota bacterium | reverse complement strand
GTCCGCCGCGATCAGGAAGCCGTGATCGGCCCGCGGCTGGCCGACGCCGTGCGTCGTCATCAGGCCTGGTACCACGCGACGTTCGACCACGCCGACCACCCGGCCAGCCGGCGGCCGGCTCGCATCGCCGCCTGAGACCACGGTCTAACCACCGCCCAGCCGCGAGCGGACGGCCTCGAAGGCGGCCACGGCCTGCTGCAGGTTGTCGGGTGAGTGAGCCGCGGAGACCTGCGTTCGAATTCGGGCCTTGCCTTCAGGGACAACCGGATACGAAAAGCCGACCACGTAGACACCCTCGGCGAGCATCGCGTCGGCCATGCGCGTGGCGATCGCCGCGTCGCCGAGCATCACCGGCACGATCGGATGCTCGCCCGGCAGGAGCGTGAACCCGCGTTCGGCCATCGCCGCGCGGAAGAGCCCCGTGTTTTCCTGGAGCCTGTCACGAAGCGCCGTGGAGGTCTCCAGGAGTTCGATCGCCCGCAGCGCACCGGCGGCCACCGGCGGGGCGACGGTGTTCGAAAAGAGGTAGGTTCGCGACCTCTGCCGCAGCCACTCGACGAGTTCCCGACGGCCGGAGGCGTAGCCGCCGCTGGCGCCGCCCAGGGCCTTGCCCAGCGTGCCGGTGAGGATGTCGATCCGGTCGGCGACGCCGAAATGCTCGTGGGTGCCACGGCCACGCGGCCCGACGAAACCGACGGCATGCGAGTCGTCCACCATCACCAGCGCGTCGAACTCGTCGGCCAGTTCGCAGATCGCCGGCAGATTCGCAAGATGGCCGTCCATCGAGAACACGCCATCGGTGGCGATCAGCCGCCAGCGGGCATCGCGGGTCTCGGCCAGGCGGGCCCGCAGATCGGCCATGTCGTTGGACTTGTACCGCAGCCGCCGCGCCTTGCAGAGCCGGATGCCGTCGATGATGCTCGCGTGGTTGAGTTCATCGGAGACGATGGCGTCTTCCGGTCCAAGGATCGTCTCGAATAGGCCGCCGTTGGCGTCCCAGCAGGAGTTGTAGAGAATCGTGTCCTGCGTGCCGACGAACCGAGTGATCGCATCCTCGAGCTGCTTGTGGATCCGCTGCGTGCCGCAGATGAAGCGGACGCTCGCCAGCCCGTAGCCCCAGTCGTCGAGCGCACGACGCGCGGCCGCCAGCACCTCGGGATGGTCGGCTAGGCCGAGATAGTCGTTGGCGCAGAGGTTGAGCACGGTGCGACCGGCGACGCGGATGTGGGCCCGCTGCGGCCCCTGCAGCACGCGCTCGGTCTTGTAGGTGCCGGCCGCCCGCATGGCGGCCGTCTGCTCGGACAGCGACTCCCAGAGCGACGCCCGGCTCATGCGTCCCTCCAGGAGAGCAACACCTTGCCGCTCGCGCCGCTCCGCATGGCCGCGAAGCCCCGTTCGAACTCCGTGTAGTGAAAGCGGTGGGTGATGACCGGCGCAACATTGAGGCCGCTCTGGAGCATGACCGTCATCTTGTACCAGGTCTCGTACATCTCGCGGCCGTAGATGCCCTTGATCGTCAGCATGTTGAAGACGACGGTGTTCCAGTCGATGGCGATCGGTTCGGACGGGATGCCGAGCATGGCGATCTTGCCACCGTGGCACATCACGCCGAGCATCTGCCGGAGAGCCGCCGGTGAGCCCGACATCTCGAGCCCCACGTCGAAGCCCTCCTTCATGTCGAGGTCGGCCATCACCTGCCCGAGGTCGCCCACACGGATGTCGAGGGCCACGCTCGCGCCCATGCGTTGGGCGAGCTCGAGCCGATAGGGATTGACGTCGGTGATCACGACGTGGCGGGCACCCGCGTGCTTGGCCACGGCCACGGCCATGATTCCGATCGGGCCGGCGCCCGTCACCAGCACGTCCTCGCCGAGCAGGTCGAAGGACAGGGCGGTGTGCACGGCGTTGCCGAGCGGGTCGAAGATGGCCGCCACGTCGAGGTCGATTCCCGGGGCCTGGTGCCAGACGTTCGTCTGCGGGAGCGCGAGATACGCGGCGAAGGCACCAGGCCGGTTGACGCCCACGCCCGAGGTCGCCTTGCAGAGGTGCCGTCTTCCCGCCAGGCAGTTGCGGCAGCGTCCGCAGACCACGTGCCCCTCGCCGGAGACGATCTCGCCGGGGAAGAAATCGCTGACGTTGGCCCCGACCGCCACGATCTCGCCGACGAACTCGTGCCCCACCACCATCGGCACCGGGATGGTGCGCTGCGCCCAGGTGTCCCAGTTGGCGATGTGCAGGTCGGTGCCGCAGATGCCGGTGCGGTCGATACGGATCAAGACGTCGTCGATGCCGACGGTCGGCACGGGCACCTCTCCGAGCCAGAGGCCGGGCCGGGCCTCGCGCTTCACCAGAGCCGGCATCGTCTTGCCGATCGTCGTCATGTCATCTGCCTCATGGAAGGACCGTGGACGGCACCACCCGGCGGCGGATCAGCGCCGCACCACCTGCCGCAACAGCCACCAGCCCCAGAGCACGACCAGCACGTTGCCCAGCCAGACCGCGACGGGCGGCACGACGCCCCGCTTGGCTTGGTCGACCCCCAGCATGAAGACCGGGTAGTAGACCACCAGGATCGGCAGGAAGCAGAGGAAGAAACTGGTCAGGAAGTCGGCATTCCGCATCCGGATCGCCATCGGAGCCCCCACCAGCACGAAGCACAGGCAGCTGAAGCCATTGGCCCACCGCCGCCAGGGTTCCATCACGATCCGGAAGAGTCGATTCCGCTCTTGGCGGAGCAACTCACGGTCGGACATCGTGAAGGAGGGGATGGCGTGCTCGATCCGGCCGGTCACCAGGCCGATCGCGGCCTTGCCGGCAATCACCTGCTCCACCTGGTCGATCTTCACGACCTGGCGGAGACGGGCCTCCGCGAAGTCGGCCATCGCGATCTCCGACGGGCTGTTGGAGGACGTCTCCTTGCGGCTGACGGCGTCGAGCGGCACCTCGCGGACGATCGTGTCGGGGAAGGAGGCGGTGTAGTCGCCCATGTGGAGGGTGCCGTCGCGGAGCGTGACCACGAGCGTGCCGCCGTCGGGATTGGCGGCCAGCCGGGCCTCGGCCGCCGAGACGGTCGCCGGGGTGCCCGACTCGGCCTGGAAGGTGAGCGTGGGGCGGATCAGCCGGTCGCCTTCGACCCCCTTGACGTTGATCGACACCTGCGCCGTGGCATAGCTCCGTTGCTGCCGCAGCCGGCCGTAGATGATCTGCTCGACGCTGCTGACCACCACCCGCCGCACGCCGTCACGGCCCCAGGAGACCGCCACGTCGTTGAGCCAGACCGACACGAAGCTCACCACCAGCCCCAGGGCCAGCGCGGGCCAGACCAGTGCCATGGGGTTGATGCCCGCGGCCTTCAAGGCAGTCACCTCGTTGGCTGCGCTCATCCGGCCGAACACGCTGGCCACGGCGAAGAGCATCGTGCCGGGCACGGCAAATCGCATCGCCTCGGGCAGCACATAGGGGACCAGCGCCAGGATCTGCAGCAGGCCGAGCCCCTGCTGCTGGGCCTCCTTGACGAGGCCGACGACCAGCATGAAGAGTGTCAGGGCCGAGAGGGCCACGAGGAAGACCCGGAGCAGATCCCAAAGCACGTACCGCGTGAGAATCTTCATGGCCGCCGGAGTCTACCGGGGGGGCGGCGAAGGGCGGCAGGCCGGTTTTCGTGGGTTTCGCGGCCGGGCGTCAGTCGTGCGACGTCCGGATCGTGTCGTTGCTGCGTGCGTCTTCGACGGCCCGGCGATAGACGTCGATCGCCCGGGCAGCGGCCACCATGGCGCCCGACAGATTTCCCTCGCCGGCGGCCTGGCGGGCGGTGGCGACATGGTCGAGCGCCCGCTTCCGTTCCTGGTCGGAAAGCCCGTCGGCCGCCGTCTCCACGCTCGAGACGATGCCCTCCACCAGCGCGCCAGTCGGCTTGCAACCGGTCGATCGGTACGGCCCCTTGCCAAGCATCGCGCCAGGTTTCAGCACCTGCGCCCGCGATCCATCGGGGGTCAGCATCGCCACGATCGCGGCCACCAGGCCGGCCACGGTCAGCAGCATCATCACGCCGCTGAGCACCAACGCCACCGCCCTGGCGAGGCCGTCGGCGAAGGTCTCCAGCAGGCCGCCGATCAGGCCCTGGGGCAGCATCAGCCCGCTCCAGGGATTGAACACGAGGGCGCCGAGCAGTCCGACCGCGGCGATGGCGAGCGTTCGCAGGGGCAGTTTCGGCCGCGGGGGCCCCTGCGGCTCGTCCTCGGCGAGCGTCCAGGGCGTGTCGGCCGCCGTGGGGTCGGTCGCCTCCTTCGCCCCCGCCCGGGCCACGATCAGCGTGACGTTGTCGGGAGCACCGCGTACGAGCGCCAGCCCGAGCATGGCCCTGGCCGCCTCCGCCAGGGGGAGCGTCGCGGCGAAGCCGCCCATTTCCTCGTCGGCCACCTGGCCGGACAGCCCGTCGCTGCAAAGCAGGAAGACGTCACCCGCCTCGACGGGAAAGGGACCCTCGAGGTCGACCTCCACACGGCCGTGCGGACCCATCGATCGCGTGATGATGTTCTTGGGTGGTGCCGGGATGACCTCGGCTCCGGCCTGCATCCGCCGCGATTCGACCTCCCAGGCGAGGGAGTGATCGCGGGAGAGTTGTTCGATCGTCGTGCCACGGATTCGATAGGCACGGCTGTCCCCGACGTGACCGACGAGCGCGCCCCGGGGCAGGATGACGAGCGTCGTGCAAGTGGTGCCCATCCCGCGGAGGCCGGCGGTGCTCTCCCCCTGGGCGTGGATCTCGGCGTTGGCCTGTTGGATGCCGGCCTTGAGCGCCCAGGCCGGCGAGCGGTGGACGTGCTTCTCGTAGGCCAGCGGGACGTATTTGGCGGCTAGCGCACTGGCCGTCTCGCCGGCCGCATGCGCGCCCATGCCATCGGCCACGAGCAGGAGCCAGCCGCGCCGACGATACTGCTCGCCATTCCAGGCCTGGAGCACCGCCCGGCTGTCCTGGTTGCTCGCGCGCCGCCGGCCGATGTCGGTGAGGTCGCAGACTTCGAGGCTGGTGCCAGATCCCACGCGTCGGAGCCCCGGGGGGAGGCGGCTGCCCACGGGCCGCCACCGCGATGGCGAGTGTAGCCAAGGGAAAAGGCCGGCGATACATGGCAGGGGGGGGAGTCTGGGGAAAGTCCACTGCTCTGGTGACCGGCGCCGCGGGCTCCTACCTTCCCGCCCATGCGGTGTCGCGTCCTCATCCTCGCGCTGGTCGTGCTGGCGTCGGGCCCGGGCTGCGTTCAGCGGCGGATGACGATCCGCAGCAATCCGCCGGGAGCACTGGTCTACGTCGACGACTACCAACTCGGCTCCACGCCGGTCTCCCACGACTTCATCTACTACGGCACGCGGAAGATTCGTCTCGTCAAGGACGGCTTCGAGACGCTCACCGTCAGGCAGCCCTTCCCGATCCCGTGGTACCAGTATTTTCCGTTCGATTTCGTGACCGAGAATCTGATTCCCTGGGAGATTCGCGACGAGCGGGTGGTCGACCTAGCGATGATGCCGGCGGCGGCGATGCCGCCGGAGTCGGTGGTGACCCGCGCCGAGCAGGTGAGGCTGGCGGCGGGCAGCCTGCCGGCAGCCGACCCGCCCCGCGTGGTGCCGTTGCCGGCCGCCGGCCAGGCCGTCACCGCCCCGCCACCTGCGCTGCCTCCCGCGCGGGCGTTCGCGCCGCAACCGCTGCCGCCGCCGGCGGGCGGCCTCGTGCTTCCGCCCCAGCAGCCCCCGTCCTGGCAGGGGCTCCAGCCGCCCGTGGACAACGCCCCGCGGCAGGGCCTCCCGAGCCTCGGCACGCCGCCCGCCTTCGGCGCGCCATAATCGGGTCATGACAGCCGCTGCGACCGTCGCCGGCCCCGCCACGCGGGCCGCCCTCGATGCCCACAAGCTCGACTGCCTGCGGACGCTGCTCCGCGAGATCCTCCCTGCGAACGCCTTCTACGCGGCCAAGCTCGCCCGGGTCGACGTCGTGGGACTGCGTTCGCTGACCGATCTCGCCGAGTGGCCCTTCACCTTCAAGGAGGAGCTCGTCGAGGCTGCCGGCCACGAAGGCCTGCCCGGCAACCTCACGTGGTCCAGTGATCGCTACGTCCGTTTTCATCAGACCAGCGGCACACACGGTCGGCCGCTGCCGGTCTTCGACACCGCGTCCGATTGGGAGTGGTGGCTGCAGTGCTGGCGCGTGATCCTCGGCCGGGCCGGCGTCGGGCCGGGCGACCGCGTACTGGTCGCCTCGTCGTTCGGTCCCTACGCGGGCTTCTGGAGTGGCTTCGATGCCGTCGTCGACCGCGGCGGCCTGGCGATCCCGTCCGGCGGCATGTCGAGCCTCGGCCGCCTGCAGGTGGCACGGCGATTGGCGGCCACCGTCCTGATCGCGACCCCGAGCTACGCCCTCCACCTCGCCGAGGTGGCGGAGGCGAACAAGATCGACCTGGCGGCCACGCCGGTGCGACTGGTGATCGTGGCAGGGGAGCCGGGCGGCTCGATCCCGGCCACGCGGGCCCGAATCGCCGAGCGATGGGGAGCGGCGGTGCTCGACCACGCGGGCGCCACGGAAGTCGGACCGTGGGGCGTGGGGGATGTCGGCGGCAGTGGGCTCGACGTGATCGAACCCTTCTTCCACGCCGAGTTCCTCGCCCTCGACAGCGGCCGCCCGGCAGCGGCGGGCGAGCTGGCCGAACTCGTGCTGACGACGCTCGGCCGTGCCGGCGCCCCCGTGATCCGCTACCGCACCGGCGACGTCGTCCGGCCGACCTGGTCCGCCGTCGGCCCGGAGGGTCCTCCATGGGTGCAGCTGGAAGGTGGCATCCTCGGGCGGGTCGACGACATGCTGGTGGTCCGCGGCGTCAACATCTTTCCGGGGGCCATCGACGACATTGTGCGGAGCTTTCCCGAGGTCGGCGAGCACCGGCTCACCGTGTCGACCCGCGGCAGCCTCGACGCGCTGAGTCTCGAGATCGAGGATCGCCTGGCGACGCCCGGCCGCGTGGCCGCCGAACTCGAACTCCGGCTCGGATTGAAAGTCGACGTGCGCGCCGTGGAGATCGGAAGCCTGCCGCGGTTCGAGGGGAAGGGACGGCGGCTCGTCGACCGCCGTTCCGGTCGCGAGTCGCGATCGGCAGGAGACACCGCATGACGCTACCCGTGCCCGTCGGTATCGCTCGGCGGGAGACCGAACCGGGCCGCCCCCCGACGATCGAGATCGTCTGGAGCGACGGCCTGACCGCCCGCTACTCGCCCCGTCTCCTGCGGGACGCGTGTCCCTGTGCCTCGTGTCGGGAGACGCGGGCCGCCCCCGTGGTGCGGCCACTGTTGCCGGTGCTCGAGCCGCGGGATACGCTGCCCCTGGCGGTCGCGGGCATGACGCCGGTTGGCCAATACGCCTACGCGATCGAGTTCTCCGACGGTCATACGAGCGGGATCTACACGCTCGACTACCTTCGCGAACTCGCCGAGCGGGTCACGCCGGCGTGACATCGACCGCCACCGCGGCGGCCGCGATCACCGCCGCGATCCTCACGCAGTCGTGACAGGCCTCCTCGCTCGCCCCCTCGGCCACGATCTTGGCCTCGTGGTTACGCAGGCAGAACTCGCAGCCGGCCAAGACCGCGCAGGCGAGGCTCATGAGTTCGAAGTCGACCGTCGACGTCGCCGGCGTGACCATCCGCTGCATCCGCAGGCGGGGCGGGCGGGCCGCATAGCTCTCCTTGCCATCGGGGCCGCCGATCATGTGTCGAAACCGGTAGTAGACGGTGTTCATCGCCATCAGGCCGGCTGCCGCCGCAGCGTCGGAGGTCACGGCGGCAGCGGCCTCGCCGAGGGCGTCGGCGATGTCCGACTCCAGGGCCGTCGCGAGCCGCGCCGCTCGCAGGAATCGGGCTGCCGCCAGCGCGATGCCCCAGGCCTGCGCGGCCGAGAGATTCTCTCCCGCGAGCACGCTCGCGAGATTGAGCTTCGTGTCCTTGAAGTCGTCGGTGAGCGTGTCGCGGAGGGCGTCGACGGCAGGGGACGGGATCGGCATGGGAAGTCTCCGGGTGGAGGCGGCGAGGCGCGATGATTCTAGCCCTTCGTTGAAGGTGGACCGCCTCCGATGCTACGTTGGGGTGGTTTTGACCCGACCTTGAGCGGTCCCACCCATGCCACGCCGTGACGACCTTCACACGATCCTGCTGATCGGTTCGGGACCCATCGTCATCGGTCAGGCATGCGAGTTCGACTATTCCGGCACCCAGGCCTGCAAGGCTCTCCGCGAGGACGGCTATCGGGTGGTGCTCGTCAACTCCAACCCGGCCACGATCATGACCGATCCGGGCACGGCGGACCGGACGTACATCGAGCCGCTCACCGTGGAGATGCTCGAGAAGGTGATCGAGGCCGAGAAGCCCGATGCCGTCCTACCGACGCTCGGCGGCCAGACGGCGCTCAATCTGGTCATGGAGCTCGACCGCCGCGGAATCCTTCGCGCGCACGGCGTCGAGATGATCGGTGCGAAGGCGGAGGCCATCAAGCGGGGCGAGGACCGCGAGAGCTTCAAGGCGCTGATGGAGACGATTGGCCTCGAAACCTGCCGGGGCAGAATGGTCCGCAGCCTGGCAGAGGCCCGCGAGGTGCTCGCCGAGATCGGATTGCCGGCGGTGATCCGGCCGAGCTTCACGCTCGGCGGCTCTGGTTCCGGCGTGGCTTACAACCGCGAGGAGTTCGACGCCAAGGTGCAGCGGGGCCTCAATTTGTCACCGGTGGGCGAGGTGCTCGTCGAGGAATCAATCCTCGGCTGGAAGGAATACGAGATGGAGGTGATGCGGGATGCCGACGACAACACGGTCGTCATCTGCTCCATCGAAAACTTCGACCCCTGCGGCGTGCATACGGGCGACTCGATCACGGTGGCGCCGGCGATGACGCTGACCGACCGCCAGTATCAGCGGATGCGTGACGCGAGTTTCGCCGTCATTCGAGCAGTGGGCGTGGAGACGGGTGGCTCGAACATCCAGTTCGCCGTTCATCCCGGCACCGGCCGGATGATCGTGATCGAGATGAACCCCCGGGTCAGTCGGTCATCGGCCCTGGCCAGCAAGGCGACCGGGTTTCCGATTGCGAAGATCGCCGCCAAGCTGGCCGTCGGCTGGCGGCTGCACGAGCTGCCCAACGACATTACCCGCAAGACGCGGGCCTGCTTCGAGCCGGCCATCGACTACGTGGTGGTCAAGGTGCCGCGGTTCGCGTTCGAGAAGTTTCCCGAGGCCGACAATCGGCTGACCACGCAGATGAAGAGCGTCGGCGAGACGATGGCGATCGGCCGGACCTTCAAGGAGGCCTTCCAGAAGGCGCTCCGCGGTCTGGAGGTGGGGGCCTTCGGGCTGGGCTGCGACGGGAAGGATCTCTGGGGCACACCGGCGGAACCGGGGCTCGACGACGTACGGGCCCGCATCGCCACGCCCGACCCCGACCGCATCTGGTATCTCCGTTACGCCCTGTTGGCCGGCATGACGCTCGATGAGATCCACGAGGTCACCGCGATCGACCGCTGGTTCCTTGACCAGGTGCGGCAGATCGTCGAGTTGGAGAGCCTGCTGCGAACGGTCGGCTCGCTGGCGGCGATCGACGACGGTCTGTTGCGGGCCGCCAAGCAGGCCGGCTTCGCCGACCGGCAGTTGGCCGTGCTGCTGGGGAGTTCGGAAATGGAGGTGCGGGCGGAGCGGAAGCGACGCGGCATCATCGCCGCCTACAAGGCCGTCGATACCTGCGCGGCGGAGTTCGAGGCCCAGACGCCGTACTACTACTCCTCCTGGGAGGAGGAGGACGAGACTCGTCCCAAGGAGCCGGGCCGGAGGCGGGTGATGATTCTCGGCGGCGGGCCCAATCGCATCGGGCAGGGCATCGAGTTCGATTACTGCTGCTGCCATGCGAGCTTCGCGCTCCGCGAGCTTGGCATCGAGAGCGTGATGGTCAATTCGAATCCTGAGACGGTGAGCACCGACTACGACACGAGCGACATGCTGTTCTTTGAGCCGCTCACCTGTGAGGACGTGCTCAACATCGCCGATCGGATCGATCCTGACGGGGTGATCGTGCAGCTCGGCGGGCAGACACCGCTCAACCTGGCCCGCGCCCTGCAGGCGGCCGGCCTGCCGATCATCGGCACTTCGGTCGACACGATCGAGACGGCGGAAGACCGGGAGAAGTTTCGCGACCTCCTCGATCGGCTCGGCCTCAGGCAGCCTGCCAGCGGCATCGCCCGCACGCTCGAACAGGCCCGCCGCGAGGTGGCTCGCATCGGGTATCCGAGCCTGGTCCGGCCGAGCTTCGTGCTCGGCGGCCGTGCGATGGAGATCTGCTACGACCAGGCACAGTTCGAGCGGTACGTGGCCGAAGCATTCGCCGTCGCCCAGGGGCAGCCGGTGCTGATCGACCGCTTCCTGGAGGATGCCATCGAGGTCGACGTCGATTGCATCTGCGATCGGGACGAGGTCATCGTGTCTGGAGTGATGGAGCACATCGAGGAGGCGGGAGTGCATTCGGGTGACTCCGCCTGCTGCATCCCGCCCCACAGCCTGTCCGAGGCGATGATCGCTGAGATCAAGGCGGCGGCCACCTCGTTGGCCCGAAGCCTGGGCGTGGTCGGCCTGATGAACGTGCAGTTCGCGGTCAAGAAGGAGGCCGACGCCGACGGGTCGACGAAGCCGTCGCTGTACGTGATCGAAGTCAATCCCCGGGCCAGTCGCACGGTGCCGTTCGTGGCCAAGGCCACGGGGCTGCCGGTTGCCAAGGTGGCCGTCAAAGTGATGGCGGGAGTCAGCCTGGCGGAGCAGGGGGTGACATCTGACCCCGAGCCTTCCCACGTGAGCGTGAAGGAGAGCGTCTTCCCGTTCGTGAAGTTCGCCGGGGTTGACATCGCGTTGGGGCCGGAGATGCGGAGCACGGGAGAGGTGATGGGCGTGAGCGAGAGCTTTGCCCTCGCGTTCGCCAAGAGCCAGATCGCGGCCGGGATCGTGCTGCCGGAGAAGGGTCGCATCTTCCTGAGCGTCGCCAGCCTGCAGGCGAAGGAGCAGATGACGGGGTTGGCCCGGCGGCTGCTAGCGCTGGGCTTCGAGCTCATGGCGACGGCCGGCACCGCCCGCTCGCTGGCGGCGGTGGGAATCGACGTCGAGGTCGTCAAGAAACTCCAGGAGGGCCATCCCAACCTGCTCGATCACCTGATCGACGGCCGCGTGCAGCTCATCTTCAATACCCCGCGAGGCAAGGGGGCACGGACCGACGAGGGACGAATCCGAGCCGCCAGCGTGCTCTACGGCGTGCCCTGCATCACGACGCTGCCGGCCGCGGAGGCTTGTGTGCGGGCCATGGAAGGCATGCGGACCGATCCGCTCGGCGTGCAGCCGATCCAGGATCGCTTTCCCGA